>JALTOP010000195.1 GCA_027000105.1 Planctomycetaceae bacterium
GTTCTGACCGCCGTAACCAAAATGAGATTTTCAAAAGTTTTCGCGCCGTTCGTAAACTTTAACCGTTGGCAGTACAGAAATCCATGAACAGCCCGGGAGCCTGAAAGACCGCTCAATTGTGAAGCACCGCACTGCGGCCCAGTAGCGCCCTATGGCCCAGTAGCGCCGCTCTGTGCGCTCTCTGCAGCGGTGCATTGTTGCCAGAATCGGAGCGTTTCGGCAAGCCAACACTCCAATCAGAATGTGAATATTACATTTTTCTCCCGTTTTGATGCCCGCTTTCAAGTCTGGAAAATCGCTATTGAGGCGTTTTTAGAGAGTCGATAGACTTCCCGCTGGATTTTTGAATCCACCCCATCTACATCCTGCCCCGATTCGGATGCCCGACAACTGAACTGACCACGCCCCGGCCCTTCTTCAAAGGTGAGTCTGCGCATTCGCAATCGATTATCGATGCGGCCACGAAAAAGAACGCAACGGTATTTCACACATTTCCACGGTGATTAACTGTTTTACCTGATTCTGATTGATCCGATGGAAGGAAATTTTCGAAACGGTTCCGTTCATGTTTCGACGGGAAACGGGAACCAGCCGTGCTGATTTCACCGAGAGGATTCTTCGTACGATGAAAAACTTTATCTCTGGATCAGCGGTTATTCTGTTTGGCTTTTTGATCTGCCAGAATAACATTTCTGCCCAGGATTATCGAATTTACACGCATGTACTCGACCATCGAGACATGGACGCCAACGGCAAACCGAAAGTTGTCGCGCGCAGCCTGACAATCTGGCACGCCGGCAAAGTGTACGATTACATGGTCAATGTGGATGAACTGGTCATCTACGACCCCTTCCAGCAGCGTTTCACCATCATCAGCAGTCAGCATAACATGGCTTGTACGCTCGATTTCAGTGAACTGAAACAGCATCAAAAAGTCGCTCGAAGGCAGGCGAAAGAATATCTCGAGGAACTGAGTGAATCGAACGAAACACGACAGGCCGAGTTGATCGCTTTCCAGTTGGATCCTCAATTCGAAATTGAATACCGCCCCGAAGATCATCACCTGGCCTGTAAAAGCCCCTACCTTTCCTATATAGCTGATGCAATTCCTGCTCCCAATAAGGATACCGCTCGGGCATTCCGGCAATATGCTGACTGGTCTGCCCAGCTGAATTTTGTACTGCACGGCAAATCGCTGATGCCCGCTGCACGGTTGCGGCTCAATGAAGAACTGGAAAAACATGACCTGATTCCCGTGAAGGTCACACTGACACTGGCAGATTCGGCGAACAGTAAATTGAGCGCAGAACACGCCATCAACTGGGAATTGGGAAAGCACGATCGTTTCCGCATTACCGAATGGAAGCATCTGCTTCAGGATGGGCAACTGAAGTTTGTTTCCTTCCAGGAATACCAGCGAAATCTGCTAGCCGAATATGGCAGATAGGAAGTGTTGTTCGTGTCCGGGCAGATTCCAGAGTTCCCGCCTCCAAAACCGAAAGGAAAAGGGAGAAGCATCGCCCACCTGGCGGGACTGTTGGTATTGGCCATGCTGGTTCCTGTTGTTCCCTTTCTGTTGGGTGGAGAATTCCTTGAATCAGCGATTGGCAAGTGGATCCAGAACGATTTTTCCCTCTCCTTCCGCCTGGCCGTCACAACGCTGCTGCTGGCTGCTGATATTTTCCTGCCTGTCCCTTCCTCTGCCGTCATCACCTACGCCGGTGCTACCAGTGGTCTCTTCCTGGCCACAGTTTTCGCCTGGTTCGGGTTGACTCTCGGCGGTGCTTCAGGCTACGAATTGAGCCGAATCTGGGGCAGTAAACTGATTGATCGGTTGAGCGAAACAGACGACCGCGAGCAGATGCGAGAGCTTGTTGCACGATATGGGAGCCTCGCCGTTATCCTCACCCGACCGTTACCCATTCTCGGAGAAACTGCCGTGCTCATCGTCGGATCGCTGAGAATGCATCGCGTTGCCTTTTACCTCGCATTGAGCCTGAGCAACCTGGCGATTTCGCTGGTTTATGCCAGTTTTGGGAACTGGTTTTCCGATCCTGCCCAGTTGCCCTGGGTTCTGGCTGCCTCGCTGCTCGCTCCCCTGCTGTTGACTGTTGCCACTCGTTTCTACTACCTCCGCAAAGGTGATTGACAAAAGACCGGGCGGGAAGACAGAAACTCCAACCACTCCGGTCGAGGGCACATCAACAGCAACTGTTAGAGATCATCGTTGCACGGCAATCATCGCATATAACCGTTACAGATAACCGTTGCAGATAACCGCTGCAGATAACCGCTGCAGATCGTCATCACAAACGCCGCTGCAGACCGCTATTACAGACCACTATTACAGATGCAGGTTCAACCAGTCCCGAAACAGGAATTCCAGACGAATGGCGAGTAGCGCGATGCGCCCCATCACGGTCATTCCAAACATCGCACCGAAAGTGATCATCAAAATCCAGATACCAAACCGGGAGACTTTACCGACCGCTCCCTTATGCTCGATTGAGAAGAAGAAATAGACCAGACAGGCAAGAATACTGACAACCAGAAAAATGTTCTGAAACGATTGCCAATAGTCGATGCTGTTCGTTTTGTCGAGCACAACAAACGGGACGATACTGTTTTCGATCTGGCTGAGAAAATCGGCTTCCAGAAACGCAACCATCCGCAACCCCGCGGTGGTACCGATGATGAAAGCCAACGGCCAGACGGAAATCCAACTCACTTTGGGAACCAGCCGCATCATGAGCATGATTCCCAAAACCAACGGAAAGATATAGACCCAGGCACCGGGAGCCTGTTCAGGAGAAAGTCCCGGCATGGCCCATTGCTGAATCAGTCCCGGTGTCAATTTCCCCAACAGGTTCGGGATGATCGTCGTCCAGAATCCGACCACCATCACGTAACCGGCCGAGACTCCTACCACGGTTGCTTCCGCCATCTTGTAGAACGGATTATCGCGGTACAGAAAGGAGAAAATGAACATCGTGAAAAAGGCACCGACCCACAAACCGATCGAACGCGACAGGCTGACCTCTGCAATCCCGGCTTTCCTGTCTATTTCATCCGCGGGCACCCATTCTCCTGCAACCTGTTTTACATAGACCCGCCCGGCCAGTTTTTCAGGATCATTCAGGCTTTGCCAGATCGCGAATGCCGCAACCAGAACAAAAAACAAGGTCAGTATTGTATGTTCAAATTTCATGAATCGTTGCTTTACAGAGATCAGTTGTCAGTTGCCTTCAAACCAGCCGGCATCAGAAAGGATGGGCCGGTCTGGCCTGTTTTCAAATCAAAATCAAAATCAAAGTCGTTGAATTCTTTTCTGCAGAAAGTACAGGATATTGCCCGCGAGAATCAGAAAGATCATCAGCAGATGGGCAACCAGTTGTGGCCCCATCCGACGGACACCTTCACGGTATTCCGGTTTTGGCTCCCCTTTCACGTACTTTTCATTCACCAGCGTTTCGTATTCGGCTGCCCCCTTGATCGCACCAAGCAGTCCCTTTAACTGCTTCGGAACATATGGGTACATGTAGGGGGCCTGCACTCCGGTGACACCCGCGACCATCGCAATTTTATCCGGGTAGGCCGTCACGCCGTATTGCACCCACTCCTTACTGCCGGGATAGCCTGCGGAAACATTCAGTATCAGCTTCATGTCCTGAATGCTTTCCACGTCCTGGCACATCGGTATCTGATCGATGTTCTGCCCCCGCGCATCGGTCGTATAAAGTTCTCTCAGGTCGGTCATGATCACCTTGATCACTCCTTCGTATCCCGGCTTGTACCCGAGGTTGACATAATCCTCGCCGTAAACAAGATCGGGAAAGTCTGTCAGAATGACCTTGGTGATACCATCTTCCACCATCTGCGGGCCAACCGGAAAGAGCGAAAGAAAATACATTTTCAGTTTTTTGTTCGCACAGTGCAGAATGAACGACGTAGCCATCGGCCCGAGTTCGCCCTCACTGGCCGGGTCGTAATCGAAAGCGAGCAGAACCTTGTCGCCGGGCTGGAGTTTTTCGATTTCATCAAAAACATCCCGGGCAAGTTTCGTCGGTTTCTCCGGGAATTCCAATTCGAGCAGAATGGGAATCGAAACAGCAAGAAACATCAACAGAAAAATCCATCGACGATCCAGATTGGCCAGTTTTTCAATCACTGCAATACCCATATCAATATCCCGATCATCTCATGAATGAAATTTGTAACACCAACAGAAACGGCTGGAAACAGTTTTTCAAACAGTTCGCGAACAGTTCACAACTTTCAGATTTCAGAAAAATATCAGTTTGGTTTCGGTTATCAGGAGCCAGTTGTGCCGGGGGTTTCGCTGTTCCGTTTCTCTCACCCTCTGCCCGGTTTATTCATCTCCGGAACCGAGATACGAACGATCCACTCCCAGTAAAATCTTCAATGAGGTAGAAACAATCCCAAGAGAAATCCCGATCATGATGGCACGGTTGCCCGCTTTATTGATCACCGACATGATGAACAATGTGATGTTGTCAATCCGCAGGGGAGACAGAAAATCCGGCAAAAGATCCGAAAGCCAACCGCCTGCGTAAGTCCGTCCCAGCAAGATGATAAAGGCGGTTCCCAACAGGAGAAACGCTTCGAAGTTTTTGGCCCGAAATGCCCGAAAGGCAGCCGATGCCACGTAGAACGCCAGGAGCGAAAACATCGTTGCTGTCAACGGTTTGAAAGCGTATTCGTAGGTGAACCAGAACGGAGAACCCGAATACTGGTAATATCCCGACCAGGGATATTTCACCTGATGTGACTGAACCAGCAACTGGTGCATCTGTTCGCGCCAATTATGTTCGGTTCGGTAGGGTTCGAGCAGAAAAGCGTATTGGGCATCGGAAAGTTTTGAATCGTTTTTGGTTAACGCCAGACAGATCAGTTTATTCCGGGCTCCAATGGTTGGGGCTTTCTTCAGGAAGCGGACAAGTGCTACCTGCTGGGCCGCGTTCCAATCACCCCGTGCTTTCAGATCGTCTGCCAGGTTCTCCAACTGATAATCCAGATCAGACACTTTTTCCCGGATGAACTGCTTCTGTCTGTCGTTCAATTTGATATCGGGAAGCGGCGACGGTTTTGTCGGTTGCAGTTCGCGCACTCCCGATCGTTTTTCTTCCAGCAATTCCCGATACGTTTTTCTAATCGGTTTGCTTTTCCCCGCTTCCTCCAACACGGCGATCAGTTGATCCGCATTCCAGCTGACTCCCAACAGCGCGGTGAAAAGCTGTTGCTGCTGCTTTGTCAATCCTCCCTGCATCGAAGCCACTTTTCCCACCAAGGCGTTGGCATCTTTTTTCGACATCGGCCTGCTGCGGGGAAAGATGTCCGTAAAAGCCTGTTGCATCGCGGGTGTCATCGGCCCGGTCAGTTCCAGTTTCTGATCGACCAACTTAACCTGCCCTGCAAACTGATCCGGTCTCTTGAATCGCGACGGAATTTGATTCAGTTGAAAAGCTGTTTGACGATGCGTCACATGAGCCCGCCGGTTTACAGCTTC
>JALTOP010000196.1 GCA_027000105.1 Planctomycetaceae bacterium
CTCATTTTGATTACGGCGGTCAGAACAGACCAGCCGTGCTGGGAAATCAGGAACTTGCCGTATGCTGAGCCACACTATTCAAAGTGACGCAAAAACAGTGATGCAAAAACAGGAGAGAGCCGTGACAAAAAATCCCCTGCCTCAATGAGCGTTTTCTTCCATCAGGTTTGCTTCGATGATATCTCTGGCGAAAGTTTGATAGACGATACCCACTTTTCGTGCCAGCGAATCGGGAAAGATATGAAAGTCGTCCGTCTTGAGCGATTCGATAATAGCCCCGGAAACCACTTCTGCCGGTTCTGCAATTTCGGACAGCCCGGCTTCATTTCCCATATCCGTCGCAATGGGGCCAGGATGAACGGAAATAACTCGTGTACCCTGTTCAGCCAGCAATTCCCGCAAAGACTGAGTAATTGAATAAGCGGCTGCCTTGGAAGCGGAATACGTGGCGAAATCCGAAAAGCTCTTGAGAGAAGCGATCGAATTCAGCTGCACAAAAACGCCGCCGCCATTTGATTGGAGTACGGGAGCAAAGGCCTGGGCAATGCGAATCAAACCAAAAACGTTCACGTCAAGTTCTCTTTGAAGAGAATCAATGGCGTGTTCCGACAGCGGCGTCGAGATGGTCAGGACACCAGCGTTATTCACCAGAAAATTGACATCCCCGCACTTTTTTGCCGCCTCGATAATTGTCTCCGGCTCTTCCAGATCAATTCTGACCGGGACGATTCTGTCTCCGTGCTGCTCCAAAAGCGTCTGAGCGTTCTCCAGAACTCGAACAGCCGCGTAAACCTTGCCTGCTCCCTGCTCCACCAGAGAATCGACTATCGCCTTTCCAATTCCACGGTTCGCCCCGGTGACTAATGCCACGGCCCCTCGTACGCCATCACTGTGCATCAATTTTCCTCAATGAACCTTGCCCGAACCACCAATGTTAAACTGGGGAAGGGAACATAGACACCGTTACAGACATAGACTGTCATTAGAACGAAAGCAATATCACAGGGTCAAGCAACGCATGCAAAAAGAGTTGAAAATACCTCGCTCGGCACTTCGCTCGGCCATGTCGTATCAACTTTGTCTGATGTCGTGGTCATTCCCCCCAACCGCTTTGAAATCCCTCTGCAATCTCGCTATAACATGGCTTCTGCGTACTGGTCATACCTGCATGATCGCACGCCCTTCCGGGTGGTGATTGTAGCAACTTTTAATTTTCGAGTCTCTGAAACAGTAAAACAATTCCCGTCAAATTGATAATAATCGATTGAAGACTAATCAGGTTAAGAAAGAAAAAAATGTCAGACACCGGTAACTTTCCGATTGATTTCAGCGAATTCACTCCGTTGCCTCTCGATCCGAGTTCGACAACTTTGACTGACGAACAGCGGAAAACATTGCAGGCGAATATCGATTTCTGTCGGGATGTGATCATCTTTTTCACCGCTGTAGCCGACGGCAAAGGACTGGGCGGGCATACCGGCGGCCCTTACGATACCGTTCCTGAAGTGATGATCGCGTACAGTTTCATGCTGCACGATCAACAGTCCGGCAACAATTCCATCCTGCCCATTTTCTTCGATGAAGCTGGTCACCGGGTCGCAACACAGTATTTAATGGCCGTAATTGAAGGAAATCTCGATGCGGAACGACTGCTGCATTACCGGGAATTCAACGCCCATCTTCCCGGGCATCCCGAACGTGATTTCACCCCCGGCGTCAAATTTTCATCCGGGCGATTGGGGCACATGTGGCCCTACGTGAACGGTGTCGCTATGGCCCATCCCGATAAAACCGTTTTCATGTTCGGCTCTGATGGGTCGCAAATGGAAGGAGACGACGCCGAAGCGGCTCGGCTTGCGGTAGCCAAGCAGATAAATGTCAAACTGATTATCGATGATAATGATGTGACGATCGCCGGGTTCCCGTCCGAATATCTGCCCGGTTACGATGTCACCAGAACACTTGAAGGGCACGGTCTTGCGACCGATGTCGGTGATGGCGAAGACCTGGACAGTTTGTACGTCCGCATGTGCAAGGCAGTTACCACGCAGGGACCGATTGCACTGATCAACAAGCGGAAAATGTGTGTCGGGGTGGACGGTCTTGAAGGTTCCAACCACGGACACGATGTCATTAAAATCGGAACCGCGATTGATTACCTCACCAAGAAAGGACGCAGCGAAGCCGTCGAATTTTTGAAGGGTGTCGAAAAACTGCCGGGCGGCCCAAGTTATCGGGGCTCGCGTGGTGCAGGAAAGAATCGTTCGCTGTTCGGGACTTACATCAACGAAATTCTGGATGGCATGCCGGAAGAAGAACGCGTTGCCAATGTGCGAGTTTTCGACAACGACCTGGAAGGTTCCTGCGGTTTGAATTTGATACGTGAAAAGCATCCGGAAGTATTTGTGCGAGCGGGCATCATGGAGCGCGGCAACTTCTCCGCAGCGGCCGGCTTCGGCTATGAAAAGGGAAAGCAGGGACTCTACGGGACGTTTTCCGCGTTTCTGGAAATGCTTATTTCTGAAATCACGATGGCTCGGCTTAACAAATCGAATGTGCTGGCCCATTTCTCACACGCCGGTTGCGACGACATGGCGGATAACACCTGTCACTTCGGATTGAACAACTTCTTTGCTGCCAACGGGCTGCCCGATGAAGGCAAGGACAATACCCGGCTTTACTTCCCGGCCGACCAGCACCAGTTCAAGGCTTGCCTGAATCGTATCTTTCATGATGCCGGGCTGCGATTCATTTTTTCGACCCGCTCAGCGGTGCCGGATATCCTTGACGAAAACGATAACGAGCTGTTTGGCGAAGGCTACGAATTCGTGCCCGGTCAAGATGATCTCGTGCGGGAAGGGTCAGCCGGATACATCGTTTCGTTCGGCGAAACACTTTATCGCGCTCTTGATGCGGTGATCTCCCTGAAAGAAGCGGGGGTCGATGTCGGACTGGTCAACAAAGCGACACTCAACGTGTACGATGAAACAATGATGCAGAAACTGGCCAAAGCGCCGTTTGTACTTGTCGCAGAAGGGTTCAATGTCTCTACCGGCCTCGGCTGCCGATTTGGTTCAGAACTGTTGAAGTACGGTTTCCAGGGAAAATACAACAACATCGGAACCAACAAAGAAGGCTCCGGCGGCCTCTGGCAACAAATGGGCTACCAGGGACTCGACCCAGCCGGCATCACCGCCGCAGTAAAAGCGCTGGTGTAAAGCTATAAAAGCGCTGCTGTGAAGCTGTCAATGCGCTGCTGTAACCGTGCCGCGATAGAATGGCATATGAAAACAAAATGGGGGGGATGCTGCGCAAACCGCAACGAACGCCGAGCGAGAGAAACGCCGGACATCATTCGCAAAGGACGTTTACAGCGTCCTCGTCCACGGCGTCCTTTGCGTAACAGTTTCTCTTTCTTGCCGCTGTACTTTTAACATCAACCCCGCCGCGAAATCGTCTTGCCGCAGAATCATAACCATGCCCGGCTAATTGGGAAGTCGCGTTAATTTAGAAGTCGCCAATCCGCTCTCCGCCATTACGGGTCGACAGGTTGGCAAGGGTTGTTTTGTTGATGGTCTTGCTGATCGACTGCACAGAACCATCGACCATCGCAAAAATTACGATGCCATCATGGAAACTTCCGAAAGTGAAAACTTCATTGCCGCCATTTGAAGATGAAGGCCCGGTTCCTGCCAGAATATCGTCAAACGGTCTGGAGGAATTATCGGCTTGATGTGTGTTAAAGGTGCAACAACTCAAACCGTCGCCCCAGAAACCGAAAAGCGAATCTCCGATGAACAGCGTGTTGGAAGTTCCATCGGAAACATCACGAAATGAGACGGAACTGTTGCGATACAGCATTCCATTGGCGACTGCGCCTCCAGAAGAACCGGGCGGGTTTCCCCGTCCGGCAACGCCACGGTACGTGGAGAAAGCGAAGCCCTGCGGTCGAACGGTAGGCAAAACCGCACTGGGACAGACATAACTTTCAATCTCGATCTTGATTCCTGCAATGTTATTTGCATTGGGGGTACCACCCGAACCAATCTTGAAGTTGCGTGTATCAATACCAGTTTTGACATCCGCCTCTACCTGGGCAAGCATCAACGCCTGCCAACTCCACAGGTTGTCGATATTCCAACGTGAGACCTGATAGCCCGGTTTGCCATCGAGATTGAAAATGGCGGGCTCGCTGAAAGTTACAGGAAGAGACAAACTGAACTGATTCTCCAACGCGGCATAATCGATATTCGTGCCATCGATAAATCCATCGCCATCTGCGTCTTCATTGACATCAGCAACCCCATTATTGTTGACATCACCCATTGGCGGACGGATATAGCCGGAAGGAAATGTCCCATGCGCATCAGCATAATTGTGGGCAGCCAAAGCCAACTGCTTGAGATTATTGATGCAGGAAGACCGCCGTGCCGCCTCACGGGCACGTTGGACAGCAGGGAGCAAAAGCGCCGCGAGGATTGCAATGATCGCAATCACAACGAGAAGTTCAATCAGAGTAAATCCCCGCCGCCGATCTGCGGTCTGTGTTTGATATAAGGGCATCTCTATCTCCAAGGCTATATTTTCAAAAATGGTTTCACTCTTTTCGACGATATTGGCCGAATTCCGGCTTCCCTCGCTTCTCAGCCCGCACCCGATACTGCAGCGGAAAACGGCCTAACCGTCTGTTCTCCAAACTGCGTCCAGTCTATCATTGTAAAATCGGTTTTGCAAATCCCGATTCTCTCAACAGCCATCTTCTCCCTAAAAGTTCCCGCCGACTTGGAGTTTTACTGTTTTATCAATACAGCTTTATCAAAACAGGCCCAAAATTTGAGACATCAAGGGAAATACGTCTTTCGTCGCATCTCTGCGTCGCAAGCATGCGCACCCCTCCCCCAAAACAGAAACGTATACCACGGCGATCAGTCTACAAAAAATTGAACCAGAGCCTGGTTGTTGCCGTACAGTCGACCAGTGAAATATGAACTGTTATCATGAGGTATATCATCGTGACTCAGCTAGAGCCATATTCGGGAATGTGGTCATGCGCACCAGTATCTGTCGCTACAATTGCCAGGCCTGTTTCGTCCATTTCGGCGAAGCAAAGACTGCATCGGCAAGTCGAATACTTGCTCTGAACCGAGTGACAGCGAGATAAGCAACCGGGTAGCGTTATACGACTCTTCCGAAGGACATCAGAGTGATGTCATCGTTTTGCGGCCTGCCGTTGGCATGGCGTTTGACATCAGCCAGGACAGCCTTTCCGAGTTCGACAGCCTTGGGAGGCAAGCCCGCAACAAGCTCACGCAGGTGTTCCATACCAAAAAGTTCGTTCTGGTGGTTCATGGCTTCACTGACACCGTCAGTAAAGAGGGTCACCACTTCTCCTGGTTCCACGATACGAGAATCCGCTTCGTAGGGGTAATCTTCCATCACGCCAATGGGAAGTCCGATGGTATCTTCCGGGAACTCGAAAATTCCTCCATCGGGCAGGCGAGAAACAGGTGACATATGCCCGGCGTTTGAAACATGCAGTTCGTTGGTTTTCAAATCGAGAATCATCAACACAAAGGTAACGAAGCGTCCTTCGCAGGCGCGGACACACATGTGGTTGTTGATTTCCGAAATTGCCTGTTGCACATCCTGGACGAAAATCATCGTACTCCGTACGACACTGGAAAGCCGAGCCATGACCAGTGCGGCGGCCACTCCTTTCCCGGCGACATCACCAAAAGCGAAACAGATTTTATCATTTTCAAGCGGGATAATATCGTAATAGTCTCCTCCCACCGCCTGGGCTGCCTCGTACGAGGCAAACAGTTCGTAACCTTCAATGACCGGCAAGTCCTCAGGAAGAAGGGCATGCTGAACGCCCCTGGCAATAGCCATTTCGCTATCCTGCTTCTGTTTTTCAGCAAAGGAAACCATCAGCTTTGCTGATTCGTAACTCAGAGCTGCCTGCCCAGCCACAGCCAAAAGCAAATCGAGATCTTCCTGTACGAACTGTTTAACCGGGTTTTGGGTATCGATATTGATAATGCCGACCGGTTCACCTTGCAAATCGAGCATCGGCACGCACATCATCGAGCGAATCGTCAAATTGGAAATCGACTCACTGGCATCGAAACGGGAATCGGAAGCGGCATCAGCGGAAAGAATCCCCTTTCTCTCCTCAAGAACGGTATTCAGTATTGTACGGCTCAATTTGACGGAATCATCATCCGAGGCCCCCCGATGCTTGATGGCGTGCGGAACCATTTGTCCACTCTGCTCATCCTTGAGCAAAATACATCCGCGGTCTGCATGAGGGAAAATACTGAAAAGCGTATCAAGTATTTTCGGAAGCAGCAGATCAAGATCGACCGTACCAGCCAGCGAACGACTGATTTCAATAATTGCCTTGAGCTTCGTTTCCGGATGCACTTCGAGTAAACCGAATCCGGAGGTGTTTTCTCCAACCCCCATGATTGTGGCCGACTTGTCATCCTCTGCGACATCGACTTCAAAAGCCGCCGCGGGGGCTATCGAAGAACCAGAGGCAGATTCCTCTGCAGATGTTGATTCATAACGCAGAAGCATCGGCCACAATTTAAGACGATCGCCATGCTTGAGAAGAACGGGTTCTTCCACTCTCTTTCCGTTGACAAACGTTCCGTTCCCGCTTCCCAAATCTTCGATCGTAACACGATCCCCCTGCTGAACCACTTTCGCATGGCGACGGGACACCATGTTGGAATCGAGTTGCAACCCGCATTCAGGCAAACGCCCCAAAACAGTAACTTCTTCAGTCAACTCGTGGGGGATTGCCTGCCCTCCCTGAAGAACAACAAGTCTATGCATAAATTTCACTCATTTTCGAAATCATCAACTGACAAACAGAACAGATCGGACTGAAGTTTAACGCAGTGCGAAGCAACATCCAATCCTGGGAGACGCAACCAGCCCCGGTTAACCGGTTTTTCATTCAGTCAATCAGATTTCAAAAGCCGCGATGACACAACCAGACCTCTGCGCAACCAGGAACAACCCCCCACACAGCAGGGCGCCCCAATATCGTGCCTGCGACTGCCGTGTGGCCCCTGTTCGATCTGAACAACCTCGTCGGTTTGTCAATTATGCCAGATGAGAAGGAGATTCAACCTTCGTTTTCTGATCGGGCAGCCAGAATTTTTTTCTGCTCGGCATAAGGTACCTGTTCATAGTGACTCAGTTCCATGCTGAATGTTCCCTGCCCACCTGTAATACCCTGCAAAACACGAGCGTACTTGGTCACTTCAGCCAGTGGCGCACAAGCCCTGATCACCTGCATTCCGCCGATCGCAGGATCAACCCCAACAACCTGACCTCTGCGACTGTTCAGATCGCCATTGACATCGCCCATATTTTCTTCGGGAACAGAAATCTCCATTGAAACAATCGGCTCTAAAAGGACTGGTGAGGCCTGTTGGGCAATTTCCTGCAAACAATGACTGGCAGCCAGACGGAATGCCGTTTCGTTGCTGTCAACAGGATGGTCTTTTCCGAAGAACAACTCGATGCCAATATCCTGCATCGGGTAGCCCCCGAGCACACCATTTGCCAAGCGCTCACGGACACCTTTTTCTACCGCGGGAATGAATTGGTTCGGGATCGATCCCCCGGAAATGCAGTCGAGAAAGGCGAAGTTTTGCGTTTTGTCGTAGTGGTAAGCGCGAAGGTGTGAAAAGTTTTCCTTGGTGAAATACTCTTCCGGATCAACGTCTCTGGAGAGAGGGAAAACCCTCATGTGCACTTCAGCAAACTGCCCGGAACCGCCTGACTGTTTTTTGTGCCGATAGCTCCCCTCGGCCTTGCCGGTAACTGTTTCACGATAAGGGATTTTCGGCTGATGGGTAATGATTTCAACGTGATCCCGTTCCTTGAGTCTCTCTTCGATGATGCTTAAGTGCAACTCGCTGAGACCGTGAATGACGATTTCATGTGTTTGCTCATCCCGACTGACAGTAAAGGTGGGATCTTCATCTTCGATTTTGTGCAAAGCTCCCGAAATTTTCTGTTGATCAGCCCGTGTTTTCGGTTCCACTGCCAAGCCGACCATCGGCGTGGGGAAGTTCATCGGTGGCAGTTGAATGGCCAGCGAGCCATCGCTGATCGTATCCCCGACTTTCAGGTCATCCACTTTCACCGCCGCAACCAGATCTCCCGGAAAAGCCTGTTCCACAGGTTGATGCTCGTGCCCCTGCATATCGAACAGTTGATGGATCTTCAGCGACTCTTTGGTTCGTGTATCGTGAAGCTGTTTCTCTTTTTTCAACACTCCAGAAAAAACACGAATATAACTCAGTTTGGAAACATAGGGATCAACCTGCTGTTTGAAGACCTGCGCAACCAAAGGAGCGTCTTCGGAATAGTCCAATTCCTGATGCGTTCCGTCCGGCAATGTGATGTACCGTTTCAATGCATCCGGGGGGATGGCGTAATCAGCCAGGCCATCCATAAATTGGCTGACTCCAATATCTCTCATCACACTGGTACAAAAAATCGGTATCAGCAAGCCCGCCCGCACACCCGCCCGAACGGCTCTATTCAACAGTTCGCCCTCGATTTCCTCGCCATCGAGGTACTGCATCAACAGTTCTTCGTCCGCTTCAACGGAATCTTCGACGAGTTCCTGATGACACTGTTGAGGTGAACGCAGAACGCCTTCCGGTATTTCATCGGGAAGGTGAATGGTGGATACAACATCTTCGAAATCGGAGCCAATTCCAACAGGGACATTCATCAAAACGCAACGCTCTCCAAAGGCCGCCTTGATTTCTGTCAGGAGCAGATCAAAATCAATATTCTCACACTCACATTTGGTGAGAACGATCATACGAGCCAAACCGAGCTGACCAGCCAGAGCGAACGATTTTCGCGTATTCGGTTCAATCCCCTTATACGAATCGATTGCCAAAACTGCCGTTTCGACCGCGCTCAGGGCGCTGATCACGTGCCCCATGAATTCGGGATAACCAGGCGTGTCGATCAGATTGATACGTAGATCGTGATGAGTGAAATGGGACAAGTGGGCCGAGGTACTCAACTTGTGATTCCGCTCCTCGTCATCGACATCCAGCAAACTCGTTCCCTGATCTACCGAGCCCAGACGATCCGTCACTCCTGCCTTGTATAGCAGCATGTCTGTCAACGAAGTTTTCCCCACATGACCGTGACCGATAAGAGCTACATTACGCACAATGGTGTGAGTTGCTACGCTTGCCATGAGAATTCTCCGTTACAGGGGCCAGAAATGTCGTGAAAAAACAGACGAGAACCACTTCGAACGAGTGGGATTTTTTCAACCGGACAACGTCGCTGCATCTCGAGCGAGACGTCAACAATCTCTCCGCTTGATCCGTGCCATCCTGGCATAGACCGTAAATGAAGCGAAACAGGAAATGAATCCAGACCTGAAACCGTAACATACCCGATATGATCGAATATCACAGGGGAATTATCAAGCCTGTGCCGACCAAAAAACGGCACGATGATAAGCTCGTCAATTTTCTCAAATTGAGCATTTGCACAAACTGGGGCGGATATTCAAATGCAAGAGGCAGCATCGCGCAGGACACCTGCTTCATACACCTGCTTCAGTTGAGACATTAAGCCAACACCGAAGCTCTCAATAGTTTTGCAAAGATAGTTTTGCAAAGAGTGTTCAGCCTGCAAATGCTCAACTGGCAAAGACGCAAGGATTGGCCCGAGACGAAGGAACCTCAAACCGATCGGTTTGAATTGACAGGGGTAATGTTAGCGAAGTGAAATTTCGTGGTTGCTCAGTCGTTCATATCCATCAGCGGTAACGAGATAGTTGTGCTCGATTCTCATTCCGCCCACTCCTTCGAGATAGGCTCCTGGCTCGATTGTGATGATATCTCCCTGCTCAAGGATATCTTCGCTGTGAGGGACGATGATCGGTGCCTCTGGGTGGGCCAGGCCGATGCCGTGTCCCGCGTGATGCGGAAACAGGGCTTCTTTTCCGGCTTCCACAAACGGTTTTTGTACTGCGTGATACAAATCCGCTGCGGGAATGCCCGCCTTGATCGCCGCTTCCCCCGAAGCCATAGCCGCCTGGCAGATGGCGAATAATTCCTCCTGTTCAGAAGTCGGTTCCGTCACAGCCATCGTATTGGTGAAATCGCTGCGGTATCCTGAAATGACCACCGAGTAGTCGAGGATGAACAGATCCCCGGCCTGCAATCTGTAGTCGGTGGGCAGCCCTCCCGCTTTGTAGTCGGTGGCGTTGGTAGCACGAAAATCTCCATAGACAATTGCAGGGCACCCAGCCGCCTCGAGAGCTGCATTCTGTATTTCCCGGTAAATTTCGAATTCACTAATGCCTTCGCGAAGAATTTCCCGTAAACGGGCCTGACCGGCGTCACACCCTTTCATGCAGCGTTTGGTCAGTTCGATTTCGTCCGGCTGCTTCTGGCGACGCAGCGATCGGAGCAACGTTCCCAGATCGACAGATCGCATCCCCTGACGGAGATCTTCCACTTCAATGCTTGTCGAGTGTGATTCATGATCCGCTCCCAACACCTCCCAGGCACCAACCGGCAACCATTCCGCTTCTACAGCACCAATGCGGCCGTAAAGACGCTCGGAGACTTTTTTCAGTGCCCGCAGCAGAGCGTGATCCCGATTGATGACCGAATGTTTGTGATCGTACCACGGTTCCACCACTTCCTCATCGATAAACGGTTCGGACGTGGCAGCCCGCAAGGCGAAATTGTCCCCCAAAAGTGTCGCCCCGCGCTCCCGATCCAGAAGAAGCAGGCCCCGTTCACCGCCGGAAAAACTGAGGGGCTGAACAAGAAAATTGCACAGATACAGAACATGCCTGGGATCTGCGATAAGGAGCCATTCTACATTCTCAGGTACGCAAGCCCATAACCGTTCACGTCGCTTCAAACAACCTGCCTCTGTCAGCATTGTCAATTCCTGTTCATCAATCGGTGTGAATTATTCTGGTAAGAGTATGAATTTACCGGCAAGCCCCGATCCTCGAAACGTGCCCAATCCGTCCGGAGAGGAGAACGAAACAACCTCCAACAATCCCTGAAGTCATCCGAAGGGTGATCGCCAGTCTGGATTGTCTGTACAAACCCGCTGGTTAGATCAGTCCCGCTGACCGGGTTAGTCCTGCTGTTCGAGCCAGCGTTCCGCATCAAGGGCCGCCTGACACCCTGAACCGGCTGCAGTGATGGCCTGCTTGTAATAATCGTCGGCGACATCGCCTGCAGCAAAAACTCCTTCAACATTCGTGTTGGTACGGAATGGAACCGTCCATTTAATATAACCATTTTCGTGTGTTTCCACCTGACCATCCAGAAACGCGGTATTCGGTGTGTGCCCGATCGCTGCAAAATATCCGGTGCAGGCGAGCTCTTCGGTTTTATCCTTGTCGATCGTACTGCGAATCCGAACCCCGGTAACGCCCTGTTCATCGTTGCCAAGCACCTCATCGATCACGGAATTCCACTTGACTTCGATCTTGTCGTTCGCCAGAACCCGTTCGGCCATGATTTTACTGGCACGGAATTCATCACGCCGATGCACAATGTAAACCTTGGAAGCAAACCGGGTGAGGTATGTCGCTTCTTCCATCGCGCTATCTCCGCCCCCAACAACAACCAGTGGCTGATTACGAAAACGGGGAAGCGCTCCATCACAGACTGCACAAGCGGAAACGCCATGATTTTTGAAACGGTTCTCTGATTCCAATCCCAGATAGTTGGCTCGGGCACCGGTGGCGATAATGACCGCCCTGGTTTTTACCTCTTCCCCGGAAAGCGACTTCAAGCAAAAAGGACGAGAGGAAAGATCGCAGGAGACAATATCATCGGTGACGACCCTGGTTCCGAAATTTTTGGCCTGTTGACGCATCAGTTCCATCAATTCCGGGCCACTGACACCCGCCTTGTGATGCGTCTCGATCAATTCTTTCGCTTTTCTCTCCTCGAAGGCACTACTGAAATAACCGGAGAGGTCTCCCGCGGGAAATCCGGGGTAATTTTCTACCTCGGTCGTCTGAGCTAATTGCCCCAATGGTAGCAGGCCGTTCGCGTAATTTTCGTTGTTGATCGCTCCCTCAAACAGAAGCGGTTTCAACTCGGCCCTCGCCGCATAAATTGCGGCTGTCCAACCGGAAGGACCAGAACCAATGATGACGACATTTTCAATCTTCTCTCCAGACATCGCTTCATTCCTTGATCTCTAACACCCCTTCAGGACTTGATGACCTTTCAGGGCTTGAATTCAGAGGCTACTTTTACGCCCCCGCTCCGCTCACAGGCTCTCCACCTGAAACACCGGCTCTCCTTATTTACATTTGGAGGAAATAGGAGTTGCCCCGGATTCCAAAGGATAATCAGACACGCCAACCGATCGGAAACCACCGCCGTAAGCATGAGCGGAATCTTTTTTACTCACGAACGATAATGGGTTCAACAGATTCAGGCAACTGTAGGGCGGAATTATGGACACGAGTGCCAAGAGACCGGATAACGCCGAAAAGAAAGAAGTGCGAACCATTCAACAGCGAAAATCAGGACTGAAAAAAGTCCGCTCGTACTCCATTTTTACGAATATCTCCAAGTTGACCTTTTCAAGCTTACGAGAATTTAGGATTATTCGCCCAAGATTATTCGTCCAGACAGCAAAACAGGGCCGTTTCCATTCCAAATCGGATACGGGCCTGTTTCCCGATGACCTGCCCAATTTATCCAACGCCTATCAATTGAGGAAGCGATTTTCAGATGTCGATCCGTTTTTACAATTCATTGAGCAAATCAACAGAGGAATTTACGTCTTTGGAACCAGGGGTTGTCCGCATGTATTCATGTGGGCCGACAGTTTACGATTTCGCGCACATCGGCAATTTTCGCTCATTCCTGTTTGCCGATCTGATCCGCAGATTTCTGGAAGTCGAAGGGTACGATGTCACTCATGTAATGAATATCACCGATGTCGGCCATATGACGGAAGATCATCTGGCAGACGGTGGCGGCGAAGACAAAATGGAACTGGCAGCCAAGCGACTGAAGGAGGATAAAAAGTCGGGCAAGGTTCCCGAAGGTGCCCTGGAGAACCCGGATGATCCGTATCAGGTCGCGCAATACTTCACCGATGCGTTTCTCGAGGATGCCCGCAAGCTCGGCATGAAAATCGCCTTTGAATATCCCGAACAGATTCCGAAGGCGACAAACCACATCGAGGACATGCAGGAAATGATCGCCGAGTTGCTGAAAAAAGGCCACGCCTATATCGGCAACGACAAAGCGGTTTATTACAGCATCGAAAGTTTTCCGGACTACGGCAAACTGAGCGGCAACTCGCTCGATCAATTGCGGGAAGGTTCCGGGGGGCGAATCGATGAGGAAGATCAATCGAACAAGAAGCATCCTGGCGACTTTCTGCTCTGGAAACCGGATCAGAGCCATCTGATGAAATGGGATTCCCCTTGGGGAACCGGCTACCCTGGCTGGCATATCGAGTGTTCGGTCATGGCGAGAAAACTTCTGGGGCGGGATGTCATCGATATCCACACGGGAGGGGAAGACCTGATCTTTCCACATCATGAATGCGAAATCGCTCAAAGTTGCGGCTGTTCCGGTGAGAAAGAATTTGCCCGTTTCTGGATGCATGCCAGATTCCTGCTTGTCGAGGGCGAAAAAATGTCCAAAAGCAAGGGGAATTTCTACACGGTTCGTGATGTCCTGAATGGTCGGGTAACCGGGCGGCAGGTTCATCCAGCCGTACTGCGTTACGAACTGATCCGTTCCCACTACCGCAGCAACATGAATTTCACCGAGAAAGGTCTACGCGATTCCGCAGGAGCTGTCCGAAAACTGACAGAGTTGAACGCGAAACTCGAAGAGCAGACCGCAGGCGAAGTCGCAGAAATTGATAACAGCTGCCCGGTCATCGCAGAATTTCTGGATGCTCTTCGTGATGACCTGAATATTTCGGGCGCGCTGGGTGTTTTATTCAGCTGGATTTCCAGCAATCCGGGCGATCCCCACGAGGCTCTGGCCGCTTTGAGAACGATCAATCGCATTCTGGATGTTGCTCCAATGGAACATGCCCAGGAACTGAATGCGACAGAAGAGACAAGTGGTTCAGATGAGCTTGATGTGCAAGCCTTGTGTCAGGGAATCGATGATGCTCGCAGCAACAAGGACTATGCCAAAGCAGATGAATTGCGTCTTCAATTGCAGGAAGCGGGATACGAGGTCCGTAACTCCCCTGAAGGGACAGTGGCAACCAAACAGTTGGCGTAAACGTGATTGCAGCGTTCCGAAAACGGTTCGCCCATCGATGAAATCGGGGTTGTGTGCCCCGGATGCCTCCCAACTGAAAACCATTTTCAACAGAATTCATTACTCACGATGTCCCACGGTATCCGACCATTCATTTCTGAACTTCCTGTTGTCGATGTGCATGAACATCATCTTCCCGAAGTGTTTTTGAATCGGGATGTCGGACTGCTTGATCTATTCCAACAGAGCTATGCAGGCTGGGCCAAAGACCGCCCCTATCCGCTTCCTTCAGAATCCCGCGAGGAAGACCCCATGCTCAGTGATACCGGGGAGGCGACCTGGGAACAGATAGCGCAATATGTCGAGCGAAGTGCTTCCAACCATTTTGTACGCAATCTTGTTCGTGGCATCGACGAACTGTACGGGCTGGACGGTGTCGGAATCAACCGAGACAACTGGAGGGAAATCGATCGACAGGTTCGCGAACGACATGCCGATCCTGATTACCCCCATCGCGTCATGAAACAAGCCGGAGTCCGTCAGGTCATTACTGATTGCTACACTGACCCGCTGCTCGATTGCAAAAGGGAATTGGCACCGAATTATCATTCCGTGTTGAGGATCAATGCTTATGGTGTCGGGAATCACCCAGCTCGCCGTTGCCACAATGGTAACAGCCCGTTTGAATTTGCCCGGAAACTTGATTCTCCTTGTGATACTTTCGACGATTTTTGCCAGCTCATGGAAACATCGGTTCGAACGCTGGAAGATCGCAATCAGGTCGCGATTAAAAACGCTCTGGCCTACGACCGGGACATTCATTTCGATGAACCAGATGAAAAACTGGCTCGTGAAGCCTGGCGGAATGAAAATGCGACCGACGAACAACTAAAAGCATTCGGAGACTTCGTGGTCGATCGTTTCTGCACGATCGCCGGGGAATTGGACATCCCCATGCAAATGCACCTGGGAACGGCTATCATACGAGGTTCCCATCCGTTGAACGTCGCCGGCTTGATCGAGCGTCATCCGAATACCCGATTTCTGCTGATGCACCTGGCTTATCCGTGGAGTACCGATCTGCTCGCGATGGCTTTTGTCTATCGGAATATCTGGATTGACCTGACCTGGTCTTTTTTACTGAGCCCTACTCATTTCAAGCGAGCGTTGCACGAAGCCATCGAAATACTGCCTGATGAAACCCGCATGATGCTGGGAGGTGATAACTGGCACGCGGAAGAATCATATGCAACCTTTCAACTGGCCCGTCAACTGATCGCGGAAGTCCTTCAGGAAAAATTGGATGACGGCTATTTCTCCTTGCGGGACGCCGAAAGACTCGCCCAGCGGATCTGCTTCCGGAATGCGGAGGAGTTTTTTGGCATCGGTAATTGACTGTCGCGTATTCGGCAATTGCGTATCAGGAACAGTTTGCTTCATACCAGGCTTGAAACATCAAAACATCCCACAAGGGATATTGCCAATCTGCCTGCAGAGTTGAATGTTCTTCCCAGCGGGTGCGAATCAGTTTCGTGTTGAGCAACCCGTGTTCATTCAAGCTTTTTTCGCTAAGCAGCGATTCGGCCCAATCTTCGAGAGAACCGCGCAACCATTCACCAATCGGAATCCCGAAACCGACTTTCGGACGTTCAAACAGAGCCGCCGGAATATACTTTTTCAGTAGAGAACGCAAAATCCTTTTTCCCTGGGAGTCATCAAAACGGTACGGCGAAGGCAAACTCCACGCGAATTCCACAATCCGGTGATCCAGCAAAGGAACCCGGGATTCCAACGAAACAGCCATGCTGGCCCGATCGATCTTGGTGAGGATGTCGTCTGGCAAATACGTCGCCGTATCAAGCGCCATCCAGTTCAACAGCGGATCGTTCAAACCGGCCCGCGCCTCTCCGTAGCCGAGTTCGTCACTTGGGTCGAAGACATCCCCAGCCATAATTTCCGCAGTTGACCAATGTCGGTTCAATTCGGCGTACAACGCAATGGCATCGGGCATTTCCAGAATTTTTGCATAGCGGGCAATCCCCTGTTTTCGCAGATCCCAAGGCGAATTCTTCACGTACCATTTCATGATCGCCGAAATTGCCCTGCGGGCTGGTATCCGCCGCAACTTCTTCCAGATATTTCTGATGTGGAAGTAACGATGATAACCGCCGAACAGTTCGTCGCCCCCGTCACCAGACAGACAGACTGTTACCTCCCGTCGAGCCAGTCGACTCACCAGGTAGGTCGGAATTTGTGACATATCAGCAAAAGGTTCGTCATAAAGTTCCGGTAGCTGGGGAATGACTCCCTGAGTTTCACCTGGCATGACACACAATTCGGTATGATCGGTGCCGATGTGTTCGGAAATCTTGCGGGCATAGGGAGATTCATCGTAATCGTATTCGGAAAAGCCGATGGTAAATGTCTTCATCGGCAGTGACGATTGCTTCTGCATGATCGCAACAATCAGTGACGAATCGATCCCCCCGGAAAGAAATGCCCCCAATGGGACATCACCGAGCATTCTCGCCTTGACGGCATCGCTGAGCAGTCGATCCAGTTCGTCAACAGCCTCATCGAACGATCCGGCAAATTGGCGGGATTGCCCCTGACAAATGATTTCGTCCAACTGCCAGTAAGGTGTTGGGACAATTGAGCCGATTCCCTGAAAACCCCCACCGAACAGTTGGTCGCTTGAAATTTCCAGTATCGTACCGGGCGGTAGCTTGCGGATATTGTGATAGATGGAATACGGAGCGGGAATGTAGCAGTGCCGCATTAACAGCGCCACGGAGGAGGGGGCAATTTCGCCACGAAATTCGGGATGGGGTTTCATCCCCTTCAACTCGGACGCGAAAGCAAATTGCTTGCCCAACATTCCATAATAGAGCGGTTTGATGCCCACTCGATCACGAGCCAGTGTGAGGGTTCTTTCGAGTCGGTTCCAAACGGCGAACGCGAACATCCCCTGCAACCTGGATAATGTCTTCCACAGCCCCCAACAGGAAATCGCTTCAACCAGCACCTCGGTATCGGAATGTCCCCGAAACCTGCGTCCTTCTTTTTTCAGTTCTTCCCTGAGATCGTTGCAGTTGTATATCTCACCGTTATAAACAAGAACAAACCGCCCGCAGGATGAAAGCATCGGTTGATGCCCCTGCTCGGAAAGATCAATAATCGACAGTCTGCGGTGCCCCAGCGCCACGCCAGCCTTGACATCGCACCATGTTCCCTGATCGTCCGGCCCACGATGAACTTGCACCTGCGCCATCTCGCCCACTGTATGCGTGAGATACTCCGCTGTCTCGGATTCCGCAGTGGTAATAAAACCGGCAATGCCACACACGGGCTTAATTCCTTTTCAGACAGGCTTTCCAGACAGGCAATGCGAGGCGAACAGATCAACGGATCAGCACAAAAAATTCGTAGAGTGCATCCATCAGGAGATCTTCAATGATTCGCAACCCCGGCTCTCTCGATAACTCTCTCCGATATATTCCCGACGATTGCAGATTACCGACAGTTCCAGATTCTCAGCAACACCAGATACCAGATACCAGATAAAGGCACGCCACACTCATGGACAATCTGCCTCATCCCAATGATCCAAATAGAATTGCAACGCCTCATCAATACTTCGGATATTCTTCCCGGTTTGTTGACGATATTTTGCACAATCGAGAACGCTGTATTCCGGTCGCTTGGCTGCTGCTCCAAAATCTTCGCTGCTGATCGGCGACAGATCAGCGTCGAGTTTTGCGAATTCAAAAACGCGACGGGCAAAATCGTACCAACTCACTTCTCCCTCATTGACAAAATGATACAAACCTTTGGCACCGGTGTCGATCAGTGCCACCACTGCTGTGGCCAGGTCCTCGACCGATGTTGGCGAGCAGATTTGATCATCTACCACACGAAGAGTTTTTCCCTGCGAGGCAAGTTTCAGCATCGTCTTCACGAAATTGGTTTTCCCTCCTGAACCGTAAAGGCCACAAGTCCGAATGACCAGATGCTCCGGGCCTGTCTTCATCACAGCTTTCTCACCTGCCAATTTACTGGCAGCGTAAACGCAGCCGGGCTCGGGGTGATCACGTTCTGTCCAGGGCATACGTTTCTCGGGAGTCTGGCCAAAAACAAAGTCCGTACTGATATGAACCAGTTGGCAACCATTATCCTGTGCAAACCTGGCCAGGTTCTCGGGGCCAATCACATTTCCCGCCCAAGCTGCGTCCTTCTCCTTTTCAGCCAAATCAACCTGATTATACGCTGCGCTGTTGATGATTATTTTCGGTTGGAGAGGCTTCAGAATCTGCGAGACGGCTTTTCCGTCGGTGATATTCAATTGCTGACGTGAAAGACCGACGGCATCGGGAAGCAGACGCAACAGCGCGCACCCAAGCTGCCCCTGAGAACCAGTGACAATGACAGACATAATTCACTTTACTCGATTAAAAAACAGAAACACGAAGAACTGACAATGAGATCATGATCATACTCAAACAGGCAAACCGTTCCGCCTCCTGAAACACGATTGCCCCCAATATGTGAAGCGTCCTCAGCGCCTTTCCTGCCATCAACTTTCGACCAATTGAAGCAACGGAACAGTTGCATCAACGAAACAGTCGTATCACGGTCGCACAATCGCACCGAACGCGGCAAGTGTACCAAATAAAACGGGGCGTGATGAGGGAGACAGTGTTAAATGAGTCATGTTAAATGAGTCATCTGATTCTACCTGTTTTCCGTCTTGTCACGTATGTGATCCGGTGTATCAGGTCTTTGGGGTATCAAGTGATTAACTAACCGTAGCTGACCAAACCGTAGCCAATCAAACCGTAGCCAATCAAACCGTAGCCAATCAAACCGTAGCCAATCAAACCGTAGCCAATCAAACCGTAGCCAATCAAACCGTAGCCAATCAAACCG
>JALTOP010000197.1 GCA_027000105.1 Planctomycetaceae bacterium
ATAACGGATCGTGAAGGCTATCTAACGCTTTCCAGGAATGAAATCGAAAAGAAACTGGGAAGCGGTTTGGTAAAAATTGAAGTGATCAGCGGGGACAGCGTCGTTGCCCGGGTTCCCTGGTTGCCCGGAAGCACGAATGATCTGGAGATAACCGTTCCGGATGATTCGCCCCGACTCGAAGCCCGTTTGCGATTGGAGCAGCTTGAAACGGAATTGCTTCGTGTCACGGCGAAGCGGGCGACATTGATCGCCGCCCTGAAGCAGTTGGCCGACAATCCTCGCGAAGTCGATCCGACCTTTCTGTTCCGCGAGATCGAAAAACTCCCCTCCCGAAAATATTTTCTGAAACAGATCGCCTTGATACGGGTTGCCGCGACGGATCGCCTGCTCGAAAAAGGTAATCGAACAGCTGCCCGGGATGTTCGAAAATTGTGCGAGAAAACGGAAGCGATCGTCGAACGTCATCTTGATCAGGAGCCGATCGACGAACTCAAACTGCGACTCGGGTACAAGGAGAAAGATTCTTCTGAAACGGCCAAACCATCTTCCTGAAGTGCGCATCAAAACAGCCCAACAGGAAAATCGTTGGGCTGTTCCGAACACAGACTGTTCGATTATTCGGGGAACCGTTCCGCCTGATTCATCTCGCAGATATTGATCAGCGGCTTCCTGGAGATCAGTAACTTTCTGGAGTTGGGGCAACGTCGCAGGAGACATCGCAGGCATCATCGCCGTAATCCCATTCGTCGTTGAAGCAACTACCCGCAATTCCCCCTTTAAGACCACTGGTGCCGTTGTAGTGATAGTTCTGGTTGACAGAACCGAAGGCGGAACCAACATCTTCCAGTTCCTGATTGACATTGAATGCGACCTCGCTTAATCCGACGATCATGCCGAGTACGCCAATAGTCGCAACCAGAACCAATTCTGCTGAAACAATGAAACCAGCTTCGTCGTTGTACAGTTTGTTGATGAGAGTCGTCATGTTGTGTCTCCAATTTCAAAATGTGAGTGTTGTTTTCGAGTCTGTTTGAAGTGTGTGATACAAGTTTGTGAAACTGTTTGACTCGTGTTGAAGGTTATGTAAAGCAGTCTGTATGCCAAACTTGACACTCGGGGTTAAGCGGACTTGACATGGCAGCCGTGGCGGCAGCCGTGGCGAGACATAACATGTTTGTACAAAAGGGGATACGATTTTTTGTGATTTATGAAAATCGTTGTATCTCCTTCGCAAGCTGATCAGGCCTGATGTTGCAAAAAGGGAACGTGAAAACAGGAAAACAATGGCCATTTGCTTGTAACTACCTGTTATTCATGCGGTTACGTCAATGATGCCCCGGCAGGATGACGATGCCGATTTGCAACGCCGTTTCTATTGTTTACAGCCTCTGCTTGTAACCGGGTGGAAACGGGGCTTACGGGCATCGAAAAGGGCGTACAGAACAAGCATCTTGCCTGATCAAGCGGTTTTATCTAGAATCAACCGTCGATAACGTCAGAATTCGGGCGGGAGTGCGAAAGTCCTGCCCGTGTTTACGTTGGTGTCTTCCCGAATGAAAACGTATCAAGGAGCCGTCTGATGCGGAGTTCCGTTCATCCTGCCTGGTTGGTTAGCCTTTGCCTCTCTTTGACACTGATCTGGACACAGGTCGGTCTTGCGGATGATCGAGATGATGCAGATGACACATACGAGTTGATGCGGCTGTTTGTCGATACCTTTGAGGAGATCGAGCAGAACTATGTCAAGGATATCGATCGCCGGGAGCTTGTGGAGGCGGCGATTCAGGGGATGTTGGTCAAGCTCGACCCGTATTCCAACTACATCAGTCCGGAAGATCTCTCTGCTTTTGAACAGGATGTCCAGCAGGAATTCGGCGGGATCGGTATCCAGGTCAGTTTTGACAGGGCACACCGCGAACTGGTTGTGATGACACCGCTTCCGGGGACTCCGGCTTATAAAGCGGGAGTTCGTGCAGGGGATCGGATTCTCAAAATTGACGATCATAAAGTCGCCGATTTCGAATTGGGAAAAGAATTGAACCAGGCGGTCAAGCTACTTAAGGGGCCAACAGGCAAGAAGGTTAAATTGCTGATTCGGCATCAGCCAGTCAGCGGAGCAGGCAGCGATGGCAAACCCGCCGAGGGGAAGACGGAAACGGTTGAGGTCGCCCGGGCGGTCATTCGTGTTGCGACAGTGATGGGAGACCGCTACAACCCGGATGGAACCTGGAATTTCATGCTCGATGAAAAAAACAAGATCGGTTATATCCGCCTGACCCATTTCAGTCGAAACAGTGCAGCCGAGATGCACGCTGCCCTGCTTCAGTTGAAAAAGCAGGGCATGAAAGGGCTGATTCTCGATTTACGGTGGAACCCGGGCGGCTTACTGACAGCCGCGACGGAAATTTCCGATATGTTCATCGAATCGGGGAAGATCGTCAGTACCAAAGGAAGAAAAACACAGGAACGAACCTGGCGAGCCAAAAAACGGGGAACATTTTCCGGTTTTCCGATGGCGGTGATCATCAACAGATACAGTGCTTCTGCCAGTGAAATCGTCAGTGCCTGCCTGCAGGATCATCATCGGGCGGTTATCATTGGGGAGCGTTCCTGGGGGAAAGGCTCTGTCCAGAACATTATCGAGCTGGAAGGTGGGCAATCGGCCCTGAAGTTGACAACCGCCAGCTATCACCGTCCCAGCGGTAAAAACATCCATCGCTTTCCCGGTTCCAAAAAAGAAGATGTCTGGGGTGTGATGCCGGATGAAGGGCACCGCATCCGCTTTTCAAGAGAGCAGATGATTGCCTATCGGGATTACCGCAGCAAGCGGGATGTACTCAGCGACAAGGAACCGGCCAGCAGCGATTTTGTCGATACCCAATTGCAGGATGCGCTCGATTACATTCTTTCGAAACTGCATGGTTCGAAGGAAGGAAAAGAGGAAGAAAAGAAAGCGGAAGAAAAAACGGCCCCTGCAAAAAAAGAAGATAAAAAAGCGGCCCGCCTGGATCGGATGTTCTTCATGCTGCCCGCTCGTACGATCCTGTAATGCGTTTTCGTTTCGTAATGCGATTCTGCGGGAACAGTAGCCGGGGCGATTGCACCGACTTTGATGAAAACCGGCTTTGATGAAACCGGTGACAGTACCCGGTTTACGGTCAGCGCCATGCCGGTACGCCAGTCGAAACAGGGACACTGAAGCAGCCGGCCGCATCATCCATTAACCGGCCTTGGATGTATCAATCGGCCTTGGGGGCTGAGGTTGCTTTTCCGACTGACGTTGCTTTTCCGGGGGGATCGAATTTGTAGTCGGGATGTTTTCGTATCCATTGACGCCAGAAGTCACAGGGATGCGTTTTTCTCCACAGAGCCAGGGCGCTGCCGACGTGGCTGAAGAAGGTGTATCGCAGAAAGATTTCTTCCTCCGACTGCTGTTTGGTTGTTTCGATAATCCAACGGGCTGCCCTGTCAATATTTTCGCGGGGAGGGTGCAGTTGCTGCGGTGCGATGGCGAGCCATTCGAGATGGTGCCCGGTTGCAATCACTTTATCTTTCAGCTTGTCATCACGCGGGTTGCTCAACGCTCTGGCTCCCTCGTCCCAGTTGGAGGGCCAGTGGCCATCTTCGAATTGGGACGCGGTAATCAAATCGCGCACCTGTGCCAGGTGATCGTAAACTTTTTTCTGGATGGGATCGGAGAGAATATCGAATTTCTCATCCAGTCGCCAAAGCAGGATCAGGGAATAGACGCGGTGAGTGCCGCTGCAAACCCCTTTTTCGAGTCGTCCCCGAATGAGTCGTTCGGCGAGCAGATCGAAACTCATCAAGCGCCCATCGGCTGAACGCCACTGTTTGGTTGGCGGGAGCCACAAACCGAACGCCATCGCCGTCCACTCGGTTTCGCGTTCATCCAGTCTGAAATCGCGCAACGATTCCTGCACGATATTTTTGACGGTGGCCCGTCTTTGAGTCGGCAGAAAGACCGGTTCATCCAGATGAACTCCCGCCTCCGACACACAGGCGAGCATATGATCGTGATGAACGGAGACGGATCGCACACGTCCCCAGTTGACGCCGATCCCTTCTTTGCGGTCTTCCAGTAACGGCATCGCATTCTCACCCCAGGAAAGCATGAAGGTGCTGTTATCCAGCAGAAATTTTTCCAGTTCCTTTCCTGAGAGGACAGCCGGATCGTTGAAGACGGCGTCTTTCGACCAGGTGCGAATGGCGTGTTCCACCAGATTCGGCCGCAACCCTTTCCGTTTGAACTTCGGCCGAACCTGCCAGAGCACCGCGGCCAGGTCTTCATCGGAAACCATTTCCGGCCGGTCATAAAGAGGCTCGATCCTGATCGGTTCCGTGCGAGTGATTTCGACCGGTTGCACAGCAGGTTTTCCGGTGAGTTCCTGTTTGACCAGTCGCTTTGCTTCAGAAGGAGCCAGCAGGAAGGCGATCGTCAACGCGACCACAAAAACGAATTGAACGGTCCAGAACAGGTAACGATTCATAACAGGTTCCGTTTCCACAAGTTCATAAGTCCATCAGGAACAAAAACAGAGAGCAGACAGCCGGTTCAGATGACTGGCCGGGCCATCAACAGCTCGTGAAGTGATTCAGGTCAATTCGGAACGGGAATTTTTCTCAGGAAGATGGCTCCGAGACCGTCTTCGTATTCCAGTTTCCAGTCGGTATCTTTTTTCAATTCGTTAATTAAACGCCTGCGGTATTGATGATCGATGATGACCGTGTTGACGCCGTAGCGATCGAGTTTGTCTCTCCACGCGGAACCAGCCGAGGCGATATGCAGATAATCGAGCCAGACGTCACGGGGAACCAGATGGGCATGCGAATTCAGGAAAATTTTCATCCTGGCCGGCCCGGCCCACAGCAGATAATCGCCCCATTCATACGAATTGAAAACGAGTCCCCGCGGCTGGTGCTGATGCAGATAGTTGGTGATTTCAACCGGTGTTTGAGCCGAAACGGAACGCCGATAAAAACGGTTGAACTCTTCAGGCTGCTCAGGATAGCCGTGCAGCAAAACCGTTCCGAAGGGAGTGTAGGCGAAGAAAATCCAGGCCAGTCCGATTACAACAACCGTATTCAACCCGGAGCGGGGTACCTGTTCCGTCGTTTGATCTGTCGCAAATTGCTCTGCCGCAGCCTGCTCTGTCTGTTGCGGTTCCAAATATTTTTTCAGAACAGCATTGAGATGCAAAACCGTATAGAGGGCGGCGACTGGCGTCCACCAGACAACCATGCGAACGGACCACATCGCCAACAGCCCCAATCCGATCAACAGCAGTGGTTCCGCAAATGAGACTCGTCGGGGCGAGAGGCGGTACAGGATGATCATCACAATCGACGCGACAGCCATCGCCTTGCCATGCACCATCCGCAGCGTGAGTGGATCCCATTCGATGAGACTGGACAGATTCGCGTTGTGTGAAATCGCATGGATCGCCGGATAAATGCCGATGCCGTACGGATTCAGCAATGTTGCCAGA
>JALTOP010000198.1 GCA_027000105.1 Planctomycetaceae bacterium
ACGTTGATGAAACGGCAGATGATCGGAAATGATTGTGATGCGATGATCGTTGTCGTCTATTTCTACCGGACCGGTACTTTCGATCCGGCGTTCTCCCAGCATGAACTGACTTTGCTGAAGGGTTCCCCGTAATTTGGCCGCAGAGGCTCCCCAGGCAAATCGATGAGCATAATAAGACCGATCCGCCAATGCTGAAGGAAGTTCCAGCGGCTCTATTTCCAGATCGATCTGCACGCGTTTGATCCCGCGATAAACACGAATCCTTTTCACAAAACTGGCTAGTTTTTGATCGTTATCGCTACGAGCCAGGTGCCCGTGAATCTCTATTTCTCCGCAAACCGGCCCCGTACTGATTGTTTTAATTGAATCTGCAACCATGCGCGAGTATTGAGGCGTCGGATTGATATTCCCCCATCGGTCCTGTCCCCGGGCAATTATTCCTGCAGAACCGTCGAGTCGAAAAACAAGCCGTTCACTGAGCAGATTCTCCGAATGGCCATGCAGACGCAAGCGTTGGATCCCGCCGGTCATCGGATCAAGCTGGACATGGAAAAATTCATTTTGCAAAAAAAGTTCGCCTGCAACGGGAGCTTTCGATTTTGTCTGTTTGGCCTGATTTTTCGGTACGGTCTCGATTGCCGTGAATCCGCACGCAGGAACATCGACGATTGCCAGGGCATGGTCTTTTTCAAGTTGTAAATACTTGACCGACTGCTGTAACGCGGGGACGGGGCATTCGGCAGGATCACTATTTTCATACGGAATCCGGATGATGGTTCTTCGATCCTGAAGCAACGGATTGATCACCAGATAACCAGAGCGGTCTGTTCCCTTGCCGATCAGTTTTTCTGCGAGAACGGAAAAGGCTTGCTCAACCCGATCCTGCAAGATCTGCTTCTGCCTGGTTAACGAATTCGATTCGAGCTTCGAACAGAGGCCTTGTAGTTCCCGCTCTGATTCGATCACTCCGCTGGCATCGTGCTTTCTGCTCAGTATTTGGCCCGTGGTGATGAACCAGGCGTATGCCTGTTGAAGGGATTGCAACTTCCAGAAATGCGAAAAACGGCTAATGGGATCCGGGGCGTTATGCCCTGTTAATTGATCCAGATACGGACTGATGTATTGCCTCTGTTCGTAACCGGTATGGTGTCCCGAATCTTCTGTCTGATCGAAGTAGTGGTCGAGTTTTTCAAACTGTCCCAACACCGGCGCGTATTGCTGAACCCGCAGAATGTCGTGAAACCAGGGGTGACGGATAATCGGCCAACGGGCCAGAACGACACAGGCCAGATGATCATGGTTCATCGTTTCAGCCAGGCGTTCCGGGAGCTTCAGAAAGCTGCTTGCGTTATCGACGGAAAGTGGAATCCGGGAAATGGAATCGACAACAGTTCCCGAGCGCCCTTCCCAAGAGAAGTGTGATTGCTCTTCATCGGGATAGATTCCATCATCGAGGACCAGATGGTAGGCTCCATGCATCCCGAATTTCTTCAACAACAAGGGGAGTTGTGTCGACAGACCAAATCTCATGCGTCCCCAAATAGCTGGGGTGGTTGCGAAATGTTTTCGAAAGACCTCCTGCCCCCGCTCCAGCTGCCAGCGTTGCGATTGGATTGGAAGCAGAACAGAGGGAGTCGACTCGTAATCGCCCCCGATCAGACCAACCTTTCCCTCAGCAATAGCCGAGGTCAGTATCTCCATCTCTGCAGGAGTATCACGAGCCGCCTGCTCAATCGGTTTCGCCAGGCAAAGCAGATTGAAGGCGTGATCCGTCTGGGCCACTTTCTCCAGTTCCCCCGGTTTCAATGTTTCATCCACCAGGCACAGATCGATCAAATGGGCATCAACCGGATAGAATTTTTCCCGGGCTTCCAGAAGTTGCTCACACGCCCCACGCAGAAGTTCTCGGGTTTGTTCTTCATTCTGAAGGATGGCAGAGCGGGCTGCATCGGTAATGAATTCGGTAAAACGGGTTTCCTCGATATTTTCGTAATGATACATCGCTTGCGACAGGAGCGTTGTAAGCAGATAAACTACGCCGATCGCCATGAAGTCATCCAGGCAGACGGGAACCTGCAGATCGGCTCCCTTATCCCAATCTGTCGTGTTCCATTCTGATGAATCAGCCAAAAGCCGAATAAGTGCCTGTTGAAAATTCTCGTGAGTGTGCAACCGTTTTACCGTTTTCTCGCGATCGGAACAGGCATGAATAACGAAAGTTCCCTGTTCTTCTGCTTCGCTGGCCCAACCGCCGGGAAGTTGCGAACTACTTGGTTCCGGTACAACGACAACTCGCCCCGGTTCATATTCTCCCGGTGATTGTGCTGCGGTCCATGCGGGGAGTTCGCCAGTTGCACAGAGAACCCAGGGATGGAACGCAATCCCGTAGGCGTTCAAAAATGCAGCGGCTTCTTTTTCATCAGAATCCCGGACGATATCTTCCAGATGCCAGGAAGGAATAAAAATACTCGATTGCGGCATGTTCGCCCTGTTACTTGTTGTTATTAAAGACCAAAACAATGATAACTACTGTCAAACTTCCGAATTGAGGCTGCCCGAATCGATGCTGAATGTTTTTCAGTGTTTCTCAATTCTGAAGTGCCAAACAAAGTTGCGCATCAGTTTCCCGTTTGCAGAATAATTCTGTGAGTTCTTACCCATTGGCTTTGCTTCATCTGCTCATCATCAACGAAGCAAGAACGGGAAAAAGGAAGAAGTGCAACAACAGGAAAAATTCTGAATGAATCATCCCTGATTTGCCTTGCTTCAGCGTTCTTCCTGCCCTCGTGATTTATAATCGGAGTTCGCTATGCGTTTTTCTTTTCCGTAGTGATGAAATCCTGACATTTCTCGCAACATTTCACCGGCAGGAGTAAGGTTGAAACAGATTGTACCTGATGCGACTAATGTAGCACGTTTTATCGAGTTGGACTACCATCGTAATTTCATTTCGAGCACCTATTCAGATTCCGTCGTTGGAGCTAAAGAAAAACGACTTTGCGACAGAAATCGCAAAGCCGTTTATTTAACACATCTGCAAATTGGTTACGCCTGAAAACTGCTCCCGCAACCGCAGCTTTTTACGACGTTTGGGTTATCGAATGAGAACCCACGTTTATCAAGCCCGTCATAATAGTCGACTGTCGTGCCGTCGAGGTAAAGCATGCTTTTCTTGTCAACGGCAACTCGCACACCATGCTGTTCAGAAATCTCGTCCTTTTCTTCATCAACATGATCATCCAATACCAAATTGTATTGGAACCCGCTGCAGCCGCCCGCCTTGACGCCGATGCGCAAAACCTTCTCGGAAGCATTTTCCTGATCGCTGAGCACGCGTTTTACCTCATTTGCCGCCTTTTCAGTAACAATAACCGCCATGATTCAATAACCTCTTCAAAGAGAAATCTGTTCGTTACAGACCTTTTGCACCCGACAAAAGATCGTATCTCGTTATGTTGTAACAGGTTACAGAGGTAGCTGTGTGAATGAGCCCCTGTTTCCTGATACCGTGGAAATCGCGGTCAAACCGCACACCACAGTCGGCTGGACATTATAGACAGCAGGGCGTAAAAAATCCAAGAGAAATTCGCGATGAAGGGATTAATCGCCTAATGCGACGGTTTTTGATTCCTGCTTCCCCGGCAGGACGGTAATCGTTTTTCGTGCAATTTCGGTCGCATTGGAACGGAGCACAAATTGATATTTCCCCGGAACGAGCGAATCGGAAAGATAATAGCTGAACGTGTACCGAGCTTGATCCCGTGTGACAATTCGCCCTGTTTGCTGAAGGCAGATTCCGTTTGAATCGTACAGGTTGCATTCAAGATACATATCTCCGTGCGGAGGCACCAGATTAGCCTGGATATAGAGTTGCGTTCCCTGCTTGAAGCTTTTTCGTACATCGGTCACCAGGCCCGCGATGGCAAACTCGCCGATATCCATTGAAAGCAATTTGTCCTCTTCACGAATGACGGTGTCATTCACCCTCATTTTCTGCCAGACTGCATCGTCCATCGCCTGTAATTCATAAGGTCCGTCGGGAGAGCGCTCTCCGTAAACGTCCATCGATCGCTCCAGCACAATCGCACAACAGACCAGCACAAGCAGAACAGCTGCAAAACCCTGGGGACCCAATTTCAACGCAGATTCTGTTATCACCGATGAAACCAGCCGCCAGGTACGGAACATGGCACCGGAAAAATGAAACCTGCGAGCCAGTTTGGCAAATCGTTCCCGCCCCCAGATGACATCTTCAGTCGTCAAATAGGCGAGATAAACACTGAAACAGACAAACGGGAAGACGAAAAGCCCCAACGTGATTGTTGTCAATGCGTGGAAAATGATTCCCAGGCCGAGCATCACCCAACGACCGACGCGATTCCAGACCAGAAACAGAAACAGTATTTCCCAAATAATGGCAATGTAGGCAAAGACCACGAAAATGGCAGGAAACACAGACATTGCTTCACCGACCGGATTGGCGTGATTCACGTTTGTCAGTAGCCAAAAGCGAAGTTGCTCTCCCGTGAAGTAAGGAGCCGTGTGCATTTTGGTCACAGCTGCCCCGAGATAAACAATCCCGATGAACAATTGAAGCAGGCGCTGCGGCCAGATTTCAAACTTTGCGGATCGGCTCAACAGGCTAAACGGCCTGGCAATTCCCAGACGCTTCAGTTTCAAGTAACGATCGACCGACCAGACTTCTCCACATGCAGACAGGGAAAGCAGCAAAAAGACGTGTGAAGAGATGGCCGAATACTTCGTCATCGTGCTCAGCGAATCCTGTAGCGTAAAGTAGGTGAACAGGAAGAAAACGCCGATCGCAGAGATTCTTGTTTTCCAGCCGATCATGAGAGTGAACATCAACAGCAGCATCAGGGAATATAACGCGACCGCCCAGGTTGCAGGAAGCGTCGGCAGGAAATGATAGTAGCCATAATTATCTGCCAACGGTGCCGGTGCTCCATCAGCCGAGTACAGTTCCCTTACAAACCTCCAACTTCGCCCCATCACGATCAGCATCAAAAACGAAATGGCGATACGCACCGCGGCCATCCCGAAAGGGATCTCTTTGCGAAAGAAAAACTGTCCCAATTGCTGCCTGATCGATTGGGAAGAAGCTGATTGCGTCGCATCCATGACGTGATTCCTGTTTCACTCTTATCACCGGACCTCTCCAGTCCGGACAATTTTTCACGGGGCTGTCAATTTCCGGGAACGGTTGGGATGGTCACCACTCCGTCGAACTCATCAGATTGTACGCCACTGGCCGGGGTAATTAACTGACGGGGACTCACCACAAAATGCGGTTGAGCAATTCGCCTGTATCGTGCGAGTCGTGGGTCAGCCATCAAATCCCGGTTGTAAACAATGCTTGTAAACGTGTCATTCCACTGTAACTGCTGTCCCTGTTCGTTATAGACAACTCGCGTATTGAAATACGAATTTTTCTTTTTCTCTTCTTCGAACTGCATCTTCCAGATA
>JALTOP010000199.1:0-5269 GCA_027000105.1 Planctomycetaceae bacterium
CAATGGCAAAAATCGGGCGTTTTGTTTGATCCAGCTTGAGGTTCTCTCGGGTTTGGTTGAAGCGAAAAGCCTGGAACAACTGATTCGGAGTCGACAGCATGTCGAGACCGTGGACAAAATGGGTACTCGCTGGGATAGTCGTATTATCAACAAATGCGATCATATTGCTTCAAGCTCAGGATAAGCCGACGGAATCGGCTGATTCAGAGGATTCTCCGTTAGCTGTTGAGCCAAAAACTCCGGAAGATCAGTTCGAAGCTGTCACCTTAATGACGGAGTTGGGGCGATTCGATCTGGCGAAAAAATACCTGCAAGCTCTGGTTGACAGCAAGTTGTCGGATAAGGAGTTGTTGGCCATCCGGGATCGTTTTGGGACGGTGGAACTGTTTCGACTATCACGCACCAAGCCGTTACAGCCTGCCTCGCAGACTTTTATGGAGATGGTGAACGAGGCGTCACGACGAAATGCACATGATCCTGCCCGTATTGATCGCATTCTGGCCGATCTGGACAAATCTCCCCGCGAGCGGGAAATGGCAATTCTGGAATTGAGGAATATCGGCATCGCTGCGATGCCACGGTTGATTCAGCATTTGGGAAACCCCGACAGCGATCAGGATCGGGATCGTCTTGTTTACATCATCACGAAGATGGGAAGGCCAGTTCTTCCGGCTCTGTTTGGCGCCCTCGATTCTCATCAGCCGATGCTGCAGACAGCCGTTTTGGAAGCTATCGGCTTTCTGGCTCAATCGGACATGATTGATCCGCTCTGGTATTTTGCTTTCGGTGAAGAGGAACCTCCCAGTGTTCAGGCAGCCGCCCGGGTCGCTTTGGCGAGAATCCTGTTTGGGACGGCGGAAAAAACGAAGTACATCACTGCTCATGGTGCGCAAGATCGCATCATGAATTCTGCGTTTGCGTATCTGGGAAACAAAAGAAGCTGGCCTGTTGATGACGAAGGTCGTGTCACGTTGTGGAAATGGGACACCAAACAGGCAACGGTGAAAAGTTATTCTGTCACTCCAGCCGCCGCGAATATCGATTCCGCAGTAAGGTACGCATCGGAGGCGTTGAAATTACCCGGCGAAAACAGGGAGGTTCAGGCATTGTTCCTTTCGGCTGTTCTTGCAGATACGGCTTACCGGGTCGGTTGGAAAGAATCGATGCCAACTGGTCCCGGGACATCATTCAACCTGGCGTTGACTTCCGGGCTGGACGTTCTGAGTCGCTCCATCGAAATCTCTTTGGAAGCAGGTCAGATACGTGCAGCAGAAGCAGCTATCGCAGCGATATCGCTGGTTGGCAACGATAACCTCTTGAAAACGGACTCTGATGACTCTTCTGTTTTCATTCGTGGTTTGAACCACCCTTCCCGCCGGATTCAGTTTGCGGCAGCAGCCGGTATTCTCCAGTTGGATCCGGAACAGAGTTTTCGTTTTGCCGGTCGGGTTGTCGAAGTGTTGACCCAGGCGTTGAATGATGATGGTTCACGCCGGGTATTGGTGATCGACCCCAACAACGCGCGTGGAACGAGTATTGCTTCGGCGGTTGGGGAGATGGGCTACAACCAGCAAACCGTTGCGACCGGAAAAGAAGGTTTTGAGCAGGCGGCCAAGCGAGGTGATGTCGCACTGGTTTTGATGCATTTGAATTGTGTCGATTGGGATCTTCCCCAGACAATCGCCAATTTTCGGGCAGATGCGAGAACCGCTGGCCTGCCGATCGTTGTTTATGGCCCAACCTTTATGGAAAACGAATTGAAGACGACTGTTCAGCGAACATCGCGTTGCATGTATCTGATTTTTTCCGACAAACGTAAAGATGTTGAACGGCAGCTGGCTCCTTTTCTTGCTGTCAATAGTGAACCGACATTGACGGCCGCACAACGGGCAAACCGTGCAGAAGCGGCTATCTACTGGCTGGCACAAATTGCTCAGGGAAACCGGTCGGATATTTTTGATTTGGCCCCTGCGACCGAGGCCCTGTTCAATGCAATCAGAAATCCCGCGCTCGCTCCCGAGGCCGTGTCCACTTTGGCGAAGATTCCAACGAATGAATCACAAATATACCTGGCTGAAGCGGCTGTTGCCTCGAAACAGAGATCGGAAATCCGTCGACAAGCCGTGCTTTCGCTTGCCTACCACATTCAGAAACATGGATTACTGATTGGTGACGAATTGATTGTCGAATTGAAGTCTCTCTGGAAAAAAACAGAGGATCCCGAAGTTCAAACGGCTCTGTCTTCGCTTGTCGGCAGTCTCAAGCCCTCTCCGGCAATGACTGAAACAAGAATGCATACCTACACCATTCCCGCGCTGCCAGCAGAAAATTGATCGATGTAGACAATTGCGGTCAAACGATCAATCGACGCCGGGGATGCGCAGGTTGTTGTTCATCTTCCGCGCAACCGCTAACCGCTCAGCCAGTCGCGTATCCCCATCCCTCGGCAGAAAGTGCATTCCCAATGCTCTCGACAGAAACCGTCCATTCAAACAATCGTAACAGAGCGATCAGAGCGGGGGAGTCTCAATGAAGCAGAAAGCCTGAGACTGGAAACTGATGAGAGAGGGGGCTTCTGAAGCGGGAAAACACGTACTTTCTTTCCCAGTCCGACCGGCTTGCTACGGACAAACGAGGCGATTGAACGCTCACCAGTGATGCACGTTGGCGATGCGCCTGTTATATTGGGAGACTCTCAACGGACACACAAGCCACCACTTATGCACACGAGCTACCACTTATGTTTACATTCAGAGAGAAGTCAATAGCATGAGCTATGGGAAAAATGGTCTTGGTTTGGTCGGTGAAATAGATTTTTGTATGGAAAAACTGTAGCTTCTTATGTTATCAGCACTGAGATGACGCCCAATTCGAACTGATTCTGTCATGAAAATCTTATTCACAGCTTCTGAAGCGGTTCCGTTTGCCAAGACGGGAGGGTTGGCTGATGTTGCAACTGCCCTTTCACGCGCGTTGAGCAAACAGGGGCACGAAGTTGTTCTCGTTTTGCCCCATTATCCGCAGTTGATTTCCCCTGCGGTGCGATCCTGTTTCAAATTCAGACCCGTGAAGGACTCTTTTGTCGCGACAGTTGGCCCGCGCGAAACAAGAGGGCGGTTTCTGGAGACGGAACTGCCAGAATCCGACGTCAAAGTGATCCTTGTCGATCAGCCGGATTATTTCGATCGCCCCTCTCCTTATGTCTATGAAAACATCCCGTACGAAGACAACTGTGAACGCTTTGTGTTTTTTTCCCGGGCAGTCATTGAAGCAGCCAGGCAATTTGGCCCTTTCGATGTCATACACACCAACGACTGGCAGACGGCGTTGGTTCCCGCATATGTCGAGATAGAGGAGCGAAAACAGAGCGATCTTTTCAAAAAAGTAGGCACCGTTCTTACTATTCACAATCTCGCTTTTCAGGGACGCTTCTGGCACTGGGACATGGCCCTGACCGGCCTGGATTGGAAGTATTTCAACTGGAAGCAAATGGAGTTTTTTGGCGACCTGAATCTGCTGAAAACGGGAATCGTTTTTGCCGATATGGTGACGACCGTCAGCCCGAGCTACGCCAAGGAAATTTGTACGCCCGAATTGGGTTGGGGACTGGATCCTGCTCTTTCCGATCGGGGTGATTCACTTGTCGGTATTCTCAACGGTGTCGATGTTGAAACCTGGCATCCCGAGGTGGATCGTTTTATCAAGGTCAACTATAGCAGCGAAACGGTTGAGCAGAACAAGCCGATCTGCAAAACCGATCTGCAAAAAATGGTTGGCCTGCCGGAGAAGCAGGAAGTTCCGCTTGTCGCCATGATTTCCCGTCTCTCCCAGCAAAAAGGGTTTGACCTGATCAAACAGGCAGCCGGGCAACTACTCGATAACGATGCCCAATTCGTTTTTCTGGGAACCGGTGAACGCGAATTCGAGCGATTTCTCAAAGAACTTGCCGGGCAGTATCCTACTCGTGTCGCGGCACTCGTCAAATTCGATGAAGAACTGGCCCACAAAATGGAAGCGGGGGCCGATCTGTTCCTCATGCCGAGCGAGTTCGAGCCTTCCGGGTTGAATCAGATGTATTCCATGCTTTACGGCACCATTCCGATTGTTCATGCCGTCGGCGGACTGGCGGATTCCGTCGTGCCCACTTCGGAACAGACGATAGCCGCCAAAACAGCTACCGGCTTTTCGTTCAAGGAATACAACGTCGATTCATTCCTGAAAACATTCCGGCAGGCACTCGATACATTTCGAGATAAAAAGACGTGGAAACAGATACAACAGACCGCGATGTCACAGGATCTCTCCTGGACAAATAGCGCCCGTCATTACGTGAAAGTGTATGAACGTGCCATCGCCAGGCATGTGAAAGGTTAGTGTCACTCTTTCCGAATAAATCAATGCTGAAAATCATTCAGCGTTTTCAATGACGAAACGACGAAACACCTGAAAGACAAAATACCCGGGGACACTGCGCATCAACGCGCATCTTTCAATGGGCATCAATCGTTGCTGGCGGCATCGCAGGGACGGACTTCCGGACACTCGGATCACCTCCGATGATCAGATCGTCTTCAGGTATTCCAGTACGGCCCGTTTTTCCTGTTCGTCAAGCTCGTTCGGATAAGTGTGCCCGCTGTTTTTCTTCCCGAATTTACGCGTATCGAAATACATTCGTTTTTCAGCCGGAGCGACGATATCTCGGGGAACTCGATCAAAAGATTCAAATTCCAGACCGACCCTTTCCCGGTCGTAACCATCTTCCGTTCTGCGCCACACAACCGGTCGTTGTTCGGGATGCAGAACATGCCATAACGTCGGCACCGATCCATTATGGAAATACGGGGCAGTTGCCCAAATTCCATCCAACGGCGGCGCAACATACCCCTTGGGATCTGTAACGGTATTCAGTTTTCCGTATTCCCCCACCCAACTTTTTTTGAGTCCTTCCCGATAAACAACCGGCAATGCTCTGAGGCGAACCGGGTCCGTACCGATCTCGTCTATTGGAATCGTCCGTTCGGGATAAGATTCTTTCTCTCCATAACTGCCGTGACATCGCATGCAGTGATTGTCGAACACCTCTTTTCCCCTGGAGGCAAGTTCCCGGTCAACTGCGTAAGGATAGACAGGTGCTTCCAGCGATTCGATGTAAGCCGATATGTCCCGAAAGTCATTTTCAAAGCCGCGATATCTCTCCGAACTGTTGCTGCGTACCAGGGCAAAAGACATCAATACACGATGATTTTTCTCGGCGAAGCCATCGATCTAA
>JALTOP010000199.1:5279-18491 GCA_027000105.1 Planctomycetaceae bacterium
CCATCGATATAAATCTGTTTTTTCTTTTTGTAGTGCCACCAGGCAGGAGCATCCATGTCATGGTGAAGCAGCGTCGGCAACTTCACATTCGAAACAAGATTCATTTCAGGATCACGAAATGTTCCCAAAGCAACACCGAAAATAACGGCATTGGTCGTTCCTACCGTGCTCCCCAACGGGAAAATGAACGATGCAATTTCCTTTGAGGAAAGCTGTTTACCCAATTGTGGCTTGATTGCTCGTGTTTCCTCCAGCAATGTCTGCATGGCAAAGAGGGAATTCGGTACTCCCGGGATCACTTTGCCTGCGACTTTTCCCGAGTGGCAGGAATGACAGTTCATCACCCACTCGCCCCGCTCTGTGACCACGTACTGAAGCGGCTTTCCGATCGATCCATGAGGTCGCCCGGTTAATCCATAACGTGAAAAAGCCATTTGTCGGCGTTGTTCCGACGTTGCTTTTTTCGCGCGGGACTTTAACGGCTCAGGCCAGGTCTTCCAGAGATTATCGAATGTTTCCTGATCAAAATCAGCGGTGATGAACGGCTTGTTCAAGATCAGCCATTCACCACGTTGAGCAGGCATCAGCCCGTCTGGTGGTTCCTGGGCGTTGAGCGAAGAAATGGAACCGGCAAGAACGAAAAACAAAAAGAAAACAGCACGAGTCATACCGTCCACTCCACTATCATGCATTGTCATGAATGATCGAAACAGGAACGATCAAAATCAAAAAGGAACACACAGCCTGGCATGTTGGAACAGGTAATCAAGAAATTTCGCCGTGGCTCAGTGCATCATTGCAAAAATGAGATATCCGAACAACTGAAACTGCCGTGGAAAAGGTTCTATTCGAACGTAAACAGCGATTGGGATTTTACAATCGCACATTCCTCCGGGTAGAGATGGAATGCGTGAACATTCAGGGAATTCGTACCGGAATCGACAGACATGAAATTCAATCCGGATGAACCCGCACAGTTGTTCCCCTCGTCCAGATGGGAAAGTGTCGCCGAGATGGCGTCCTTCCAGTATTCCTGTTCCAGCTTTTGGTAGATATCTGGTGTCAGGTATTCACATTCGAAGCAGATTGAAAGATTCAAGCCACCTTCCAACTGATAACTGAGACTGCGATTGCTTTCAACGGCGTACAGGCACAGTCGTTTGATGCGTGGCAGTACGGATTGTTTGCAATCGAGAACTTCGGTCGCGAAATGTTCTCCCCGACGGAATTCTATCACGTGCCCACAGGAAGTAATCTGGATGGCTGCCCGATAGGACTTGTTTCTGTACTCAAAGCTTTCACATGTTTCAAAAAGTTCAGGATGAAGCGGACGTGCAAAAAGGGAAATAGCCAGATCCGTCGTTTCCGGACGCGAAATCGAATACTTCATTGTCAGCCCGAAGATCTCTAGAAAGGAAAAGTGAATGTGTGAACTCCACCGACAGAAAACTATCGAGGTTCGCGAATCTTATTCACAATTCCATATTGTTGGAAGTCTCTTTTTGCTGATAAAGAAGACATCCGAAAAGAAAGATTTTTTGATCTGAAATTCCTTGACAAATATGTTCTGCTTCTGCACAAACTCGCCTGCTCCCACCTCTGCCTCCTTTCACCAAAAATCTGCCTCTATTATTCATGGTGTCGGCTTTTCAAATTCCACCAATAGACCGACGAGCAGAAAGTTGGCAAACAGACTGATTCCGGAGTGTGGAATTCTGTTTTTTTCGCAGTTCCATCCTCCGCTTCAGTCACATTTTTCGCTTCAATAACTGAGAATATTCCTCGGGAAGCCGAATTCAAAAGTCTGCCTGTTTGACATGCGCTGCTGAAAGCTTAAAACGGGAAGCAGAACCGTTGAAATTACTTTCAATGAGGCATCAACTTCTTCGTGGGGCATCATGAACAGCAACCGCATCAAGGACAGCAGTAAGCCGACAATTATCATTGTGCATCGCAAGGAACGTCGCAGTAAATGCACGGTGGAACCATTGAGAGGACAGGAAGGGTTCGAATTTCGAACCTATCCAAAAGCTGATACCGAAGTGCCGAAAGATTACGTACGACTCGGTTTGGGAGGGCCGCTTTTGAGCGAATCGGATGCAGATTGCGGCCTGCTGGTTCTGGATGCCACCTGGCGCTGGGCGGAAAAGATGGAAGCCGATTTTCAACACGTTCCGGTACGTTCTCTCCCACGTTGGAAGACGGCTTATCCGCGAACCTCAAAATTTTTTGAGGAACCGGATGAAGGTCTGGCAACGATCGAGGCCATCTTCGTCGCCTATCATCAATTGGGGCGCCCAACAGAGAATCTGCTCGATCATTACCATTGGCGAGAGAAGTTTCTGGAACTCAATGCGGAATTCCTGTACAACAACTCTGATTGATCATGTGCCTCGAATAGCCCTGATTCTGGAGCAGACCTGAACCCTGAATAACTCTGAACACTGAGTAGCTCTGAAGTCTGAATACTGGGTAACTCTGAATCAGCCATTATTGAAATCAGGTGATATCAACTGTACCCGGTAAGGTTGTTGACCGTAGAAGGGGAGTCTCCAACATGGACACATTGGAACATCTTGACGAATTCGAATCGGTCTTCCGCAGAGCCGAGCAGGATTCGTTCATCTAGTCGGAGAGGAAGATCGATCATGTGCTGCTCATTCTTGATGAACAGCACGAGCAGGTTGATGTGACCATTGAGGCCCTCAAAAACTTTTCTACGAAACTGGCTGCTGTCGAAAAATGGGACACGCTTCGCGTCGGCACCAGGACGACCGTCAAGAAGCTGGAAGAAGATGTTCAGGGATCGCCGGCTGATCTGCTCATCACGTGGAGACACCTGCACGAGGAAGCGATCGTACCGCGCTGCTCATTGGGGATTTATGTCGATATGCTCACGCAGGCAACCGATTTCCCGATACTGCTTCTTCCCGGTTCGGTCGCTTCACCGGCTACGATCCAGGGAAAGAAGTGTCAAACGGTTCTGGCTGCTACCGATCACCTGGCGGGAGATCATCGATTGATCAACTACGCCGCTGCCCTGACCGATCCGCATGGCAAACTGGTACTTTGTCATGTAGAAGATGATCAAACATTGCAACGCTATTTACAGGCGATCGAACGGATCCCTGAAGTGAACTCAGAACTCGTCCGCACAAAATTGCAGGAACAACTCAACAGGGATGTCGTCCGTTATCTCGCATCGGCCCGGCAAAGCATGCAGGAAGCAGGCGTTCCGATTCAGATTGAAACAGAACTGACAACCGGCCATCGTCTCTCTGTGTACCGCGACCTGCTCAGTTCGCATCACGCAGACCTGTTGGTGATGAACACCAAAGACAATGATCAATTGGCGATGCACGGACTGGCGTATGCGATGAGTGTCGAGTTTGTAGAGATCCCGCAATTATTGCTGTGACCGAATTCAAAAGCAGTTGCAACCGGCTCGCCAAACATGACGGCTTTGTTGAGTCAACTGATTTTATCGCGTCAACAGAATGTCTCCCCACAGCAATGTCTCCCCGCAGCATGGATGAAATCGCTTCGCGAATCGTTCGCTATTATTTCACTGCCGTTGCTTGCTGCCTCGGGAAGTTGCTATTCCTCTTTCAGCTTGACGATAATTTCTGTTTCGACACTTGAGCCGAGAGGAAGGGCAACCATACCGATAGCAGTACGAGCGGCCAGGCCGGAATCGCCGAACACTTCCAGCAGAACCTTGGAGGCTCCGTTGATAACCAGATGCTGGTCGGTGAAATCAGGGTCGGAATAGACGTAGCCGGTCAGTCGCAGAATTTCTTCCACCTTATCGAGAGAGCCGATCGCTTTTTTAAGCATCCGCAGATTGTTCGCCACACAACGCCCGGCTGCTTCTTCCGCCTCCTCCATGGAAACTTCTGAAGGAACCTTTCCCTTGGTGAGCAATTCATCTCCTTCCATCGGAACGGCCCCGGAAACATACGCTGTCGTTCCTGTAATCGCGACCTGACGATAGATCGCTCCGGGAGAAGGTACGACTTCCGGCGGATAGCCCAACGCGGCCAGTTTTTCTTCGGGTGTACTCATTCTGGTTTTCCTGTAAAGTAGGGAACTGTAGGATCGTTTTCTGTTCTGCAAAGTTTATCGATTTTCTCCGATTTTGCACGTCTGAGATAAGCTGATCCTGTGTGAAATGGATTTTTTCTGAACCTGAAACCCCGATGCCAACACGAAATATCAAATTGACCATTTCCTACGATGGCAGTGCCTATCACGGCTGGCAGATTCAGCCGGATCGTCTCACCATCCAGGAAGTGATCGAACGGGCGATCCTGCAGATTACGGGAGAATCGTCGCGGCTGGCCAGTGCAGGGCGAACCGATACCGGCGTGCATGCGATTGGTCAGGTGGCGAGTTTCAAAACGAATTCGACAATCCCTGCCGGGAAGTTTCGCCCGGCTATTCAGTCCCGGTTACCAGATGACGTTGTCATTCGGGATTCCTGTGAAGTCCCGATCGATTTTCATGCCGGGCACGCTGCCAAGTGGAAGCTGTACCGCTATCTGATTCTGAATTCCGATATTCCGCATGCTCATCTGCATCGATTCACAACGCGCATCGCAACGAAGTTGGATGTTACGAAGATGGATCAGGCCGCCCGGTCACTCGTAGGCAAACACGATTTCCGTTCCTTCGAATCGCATTATCCAAACAAAGCGACCAGTGTGCGACATGTCAAGCATTGCCGCGTTCAACAGGGAGTTTCCTGGTCTGCGTGGCGGCCAAGTCTTCAGGGCAATCCAATTCTTGATGAGGATTCATCAATTATCTCGCTTGATATTGTCGCCGATGGTTTTCTCTACAATATGGTTCGAGCCATCATGGGAACACTCCTCAAAATAGGCAGTGGTGATTGGCCTGTCGATGCGGCAAAGCGTGTCCGCGAGGCAATGGATCGCAAACAGGCCGGGCCAACCGCACCGCCACAAGGTCTTTATTTAATGCACGTTGAGTACGAACGGGATTTTGATCCGGACAGAATACCCTGAAGGGCACAATCTCCCTCTCCGAAGAAGGGACGCAATGAACAGAAAGCCGCAATGACTGCAAAACAGCTACGCCCCCAAGAGCCTTTCGGCTATCACTGAAAAACAAGAGTAGAAGCGACCGCTCCCGATGAACCGGGCTCAAATCTGTTTGGCCATTGCGATCGCCCCCAGAATTCCCGCTCGATTCCCGAGTTGTGGAGGGATGATGTATTGGTCGATCTTCGCCTGAACGGCTTCTGAGCCGACGTAGCTGTTGAGAAGTTCTTTCACCTTTTTGCGGATCATCGGAAACAGGCTTTCCTGCTGCATCACGCCACCCCCCATGATAATTTTTTGTGGCGAAACCGTGCAGATAAAATTCACTAGAGCATACGCCAGATATTCCGCTTCCAGTTCCCACGCAGGATGATCAGCCGGCAACTTTTCTCCTTCCATTCCCCAGCGCTGTTTCATCGCGACACCGCAAGCAAGACCTTCCAGACAGTCACCGTGAAACGGACAGCTGCCGGGGTAGGGGTCTTTGCTCAAATCGTGTGGAATACGAATATGTCCCACTTCCGGATGAACCAGGCCGTGCATCATTTTGCCGTTCACGAATCCGCCGCCGCCCAATCCGGTGCCAATCGTCAAGTACATGAAAGTATCCAACCCCTGCGCTGCTCCCCAACTCCGTTCACCCAAGGCAGCAACATTCACATCGGTGTCGAATGCGACCGGTATCTGCAGCGCATTTTTTATCGTTCCCCAAAAATCGGTATCACTCCAACCCGGCTTGGGAGTTGATGTAATAAACCCGAATGTTTTGGAACCCGGATGCACATCGACCGGACCGAACGAAGCAATCCCCAGCGAAGCAATCTCATTTCCGGCAGAGGCCTGTTTTCGAAAGTAGCCGATCACCTTCGCAAAGGTCTCTTGAGGGGTCGTCGTTTCAATACGCACGATATCCCGCAGATCATCCGGCCCGGTCCCCACCGCACAAACAAATTTCGTCCCACCTGCTTCAATCCCGCCGTACAATTTGCTCATGGTCTTCTTCACTTTGCCATTTTCGGGATGTAGTTCCTCAAGAAGGTGTGGCTTTGCTGGAGTGAAGCAAGACGGCCTTCCACACTGCCTTCGTAGGCCCGGTCTTCGACTTCAACACAAACCGGGCCGTTGTAACCGGTATCGGTAAGGGCGGAAAAGAATTGACCCCAGTTGACATCCCCCATCCCGGGAAGTTTCGGCGTGTGATACTGATTCGGATTCGCAAGGATACCAACTTCATTCAGGCGATCAACATCAAGCCGCACATCTTTGGCGTGAATGTGGAACAGCCGATCTGCAAAATCGCGGATCGGCTTGATCGCGTCCATCTGTTGCCAGATCATGTGAGACGGATCGTAATTCAATCCGATCGAATTGCTGCCCAGATCCGCGAACATCCGTTTCCAGATTGCAGGACTGATCGCCAGATTCTTGCCACCGGGCCATTCGTCATCGGAAAAGAACATTGGGCAGTTTTCGATGCCGATACGTACCCGATGTTCTTCTGCCAGCTCGACAATCGGCTTCCAGGTTTCCAGAAAGCGGCTCCAGTTGGCATCGATTGATTTTGTCCAGTCTCGCCCGATAAATGTATTCATCTGATTGATGCCGAGTTTGTTGCAGGTGGCGATGATTTTCCTGATCTGATCACAAGCCTGTTTCGATTCCGTTTCGTCGGGCGAAAGTGGATTCGGATAGTACCCCAAACCGCTAATCGAAACGCCGGTTTCATCGAGCAGCGTTCGGATTTTCTCTGCCTGGGCATCGTCCACCCCGGCAACATCAATATGCGTCACCCCTGCGTAACGCCGTTCCGCCTTGCCGAGCGGCCAGCACATAATTTCAACACAGTCGTAACCAATACGGCTTGCCGTGCGAATCACCTGTTCAAAATTGTATTCGGGAAGTATGGCAGAGACGAATCCTAGTTGCATCGGTTTTTCTTTCATGAAAAATTAACAGTTCCAGGGCGAGTCGCCGCTCAACAATGAACCTTCACTCTTGTTTCACTCTTCTGAAGTGTAATGGAATCCCCAGTATAACGATGATTCCGGCAACACCACAATGACAGGGTCGGTTGCCCGCCGACCCGTGGAGATCGTATCAGGGGGGATCATAACCACTTCCTCCCCATGGATGACAGCGAAAAATACGCAAACATCCCCGCCAGGCCCCGCGAACGGCCCCGTATTTATTGACCGCCTGAATAAAGTAATTGCTGCAGGTCGGCTCGTATCTGCATTGACGACCAATGAGCGGGCTTAACGTCCATTGATAAACCCGCACCAGGCCAATTAACAGCCGGGCAGGGAGATGCCAGATTGTATGCAGGATGCGAGTAGCCATTCACTTACCCAACCGCTGTTGCTTATTCAATCGCCGCGCGATTCGGTTTACAAGTTTCAATAATGATTGACGATACTCTTCCAGCCCGGCCCCAGAACCGACACGCGGTATCAAAACAAGATCCAAACCAGTCGGCAATTGATGTCTGCTCAGCCGAAACGCCTCACGGAGCAATCTTTTTATCCGGTTGCGACGTACTGCATTGCCATGCTTTTTGGAAACGCTTATTCCTCGACGGGTAATTCCCAGCGAGTTGCGGGCGACAAACAGGAGCAGGTGTTCGTCACTTGCACGTTGTTTCAAATCGTAGACCCGTTGAAACTCGGCTGATTTCCTCAATCGGCACTCTTTGGGAAGGCTCAGGTCAATACTGTTTTTTGTACGAGTCATTCGTGATCGGAATCCGCTGGTTCCTCAGCCGTCCCCTGCGTCTGAGGTGCTTTGTTTTTCAAATACCACATCGGATCACGAAGTGGGGCATCCGGCAACGGCTTGCGGGCAATTCTGCGGAGTCGGCTTCCGATAATAAACACGATCAACAACAAAATCCCCCCCAGAATAGCGACACCAATCAGCATGATCCAACTGGCTGAGAGCATCTGCTTGCGGCGTTCCTGTTGTTCGGGAGTCAATTTTTTCTTCGTCTGCGTCCAGCTTCGCTTCTTTTCTCGTGCCCAATCTTGATTCTCGTCATTCCCGGAGACCGCACCTGCAGCAGCAGAACTGTCAGAGGCAGATCGCACCCGTTCACCGGCAGAACCACCTTCATTCGCGGCAATCTCTCGTGTTTGCAAAAGAAGGCCACCGGTAAGCAGAATGAATAATAAAGCGATTTTCATTGTCTTGATTGGTCTCGTGGAGCCCTGGCCCGATTCGCGGATATGCTGTCACGTAACGGACGGGGTATCCGTCAGGATACAGCACGATGCACCGTACACGATCCGAAGACTGAACTCAAACGTCTCTTATTCCATGGAAACATCTGCCGTTCGACTGACAAGCGCCTTCATCTCCCGAACAGCCGCTTCAATACCGACAAACATTGAACGGGCGATAATGCTGTGGCCGATGTTCAATTCACTCACTCCCGGGATTTCTGCAACCGGTTCCACATTTCGATAGGTCAAACCGTGCCCCATGTGCAAAAGTAAATCGCGTTCCAGTGCCTCCTCACTCGCGATCAACAAGCGTTCGAGTTCTCGTGAAACATCTTCTGAACTTTTCGCTTCCGCGTAGCAACCGGTATGCAGTTCAACAGCATGAACATTCAAGGCATCCGCAGCCTCAATTTGTGTTGGCTCCGGATCGATAAACAGACTCACCTCGATGCCCGCTTCAAGCAGGCGATCAACACACCTTTGAATACGGTCGCTGTTCTGGAGAAGATCGAGCCCTCCTTCAGTCGTTATTTCTTCCCGCTTTTCAGGGACAACCGTGCATTGTTCAGGCATTATCTCCAATGCAAAATCGACGATCTCGTCTGCTATCGACATTTCCAGATTCAATTTCACCTGCACGGTTTCTTTCAACAGACGGACGTCACGATCCTGAATATGTCTGCGATCTTCGCGAAGATGCACGGTAATCCCGTCCGCTCCCCCCAATTCCGCCAGCGCAGCCGCCCAGACAGGATCAGGCTCCACTGTTCTGCGGGCCTGACGCACAGTCGCAACATGATCAATATTCACACCCAGTTTTGGCATCGTTCTCCTCAGGTTTCGTTCAATCAATGACTGCCAGGTCGTTTCCAACAAGAGTCTTTCGAGAGGGTGTTCTCACTGTCTTGTACGCAAATTTGCCCCACCACTTACGGATGTCCTTTCGACCTCTCAGGTTGTGACAGACCAGGCACGCTGGGCCAACAGCAACATTCCCAATTCAAACGTGATTGTCCCAATTCAATCTACCGAACGCAACTCTCTGGAGTTTCTCTTGCAAGCGGGGAGAAAAGCGAAAGGTGTCTTCGATTGCATATTCCATCGGTATTTTTCCATCTGTCTTTGCGTCCTGCCCGAATTTTCCATAAGATTTCCAAATAATCTCACCAATCAAAAGACCATTTACGGAATGAAAATTTGATGCGTCTACTTCTGAAAACCATCTGTTTGATATGGCTTCTTCACTTATCGCCTTTTCTGTTCGCAGAGGAAAAATTACCCACCGAGGAAGATTACTATCGCATTTCAACCTTTACTCTCCCGGAAGGAGAAGTGCTCGAGGCGGCTGGATTCCAGTTATTGCCCAGTGGGAAAATGGCGGTTTGCACTCGCCGGGGGGAAATCTGGTTGATCGAAAATCCTTTTGCGAAAGATGTTTCACAATCACGCCTCTCACTTTACGCCCAGGGGCTGCACGAACCGCTTTCGCTCGCCTGGCGGGATGGCTGGTTGTACGTTGTTCAACGTTGCGATGTCACCCGCATCAAGGATACCGACAACGATGGCAAAGCCGATCTGTTTGAATGTTTTAACGACGATTGGGAAATCTCTGGCGATTACCATGAATACGCATTCGGTTCCAAATTCGATGCGAAAGGGGACTTATGGATTACACTTTGTCTGACCGGTTCATTCACCAGTAACGTGAAGTATCGCGGTTGGTGCGTGCGGATTACTCCCGCAGGAAAACTGATTCCGACATGCAGCGGCATCCGCTCACCCGGTGGAGTGGGCGCCAACGCGGTCGGTGATATTTTCTACACCGATAACCAGGGCCCCTGGAACGGCACCTGTGCGTTGAAACATTTGATTCCCGGTAAGTTTGTCGGCAACCCGATCGGCTTCAAGTGGTACGATCTCCCGGAGGTAAAAGCGGTGATGGGACCAAAACCGAAAGAGCCGACAAGTGAAAGCCGTTTTATGATCGAAGCGGATAAAATACCGGAATACGAACCGCCCGCTGTTCTGTTTCCGTACACGAAAATGGGAAAGTCTGCTTCGGGAATTACCTGTGATACCACTGCCGGGAAATTCGGGCCGTTTCAGAACCAGCTTTTTGTCGGGGATCAAACACAATCGCGCGTGATGCGAGTTTATCTGGAAAAAGTGAAAGGACATTATCAGGGAGTCTGTTTTCCTTTCAAATCCGGTTTTTCTTCCGGAACGCTCGGTCTGGAAATGACACCAACCGGGGCGATGTTTGTCAGTGGAACCAACAGAGGCTGGGGATCGATTGGCACCAAACCATTCGCCATCGAGCGGTTGGACTGGACCGGAAAAGTCCCGTTCGAAATACTCGAAATGAAAGCCAAACCGGATGGCTTCGAACTCGTGTTTACTTTGCCGGTGGAACGCGGCACAGCGGAAAACGTGGAGTCCTACAAGCTGGGAACCTACACTTACATCTATAAAGCCTCATACGGATCGCCAGAAGTCGATCACACAACACCAACAATTAAATCCGCGACTGTTTCGCCCGATGGAAAAACAGTCCGTTTGAAAATCGACGGCTTGCAACGCGGGCATATACACGAATTGCACGCAGAAGGCGTTCGTTCCGTCAACAGATTGCCCCTGTTGCACAAGGCAGCCTATTACACGTTGAATTATATTCCTGAAAAGTAGGAAATCTTCAAGGGCATCAATGGACTGTCGGCGGCATTTCATCGGCCTTTGCCCACTTTATGCCGCATGGTTCCCCCAAACTGGCTGAATTGGCCGCGAAAGCGATTCTGAAAGAGCTGAATCAGTAATCCATCTTGCTGAAAACAGGCCGTTGGCGGTAAAGTTCCCGCATGTTTCATCGTTTTCAACAATGGATTTCTCCCAGTTTGGGAATTGATCTCGGCACCGCCAACACTCTTATTGCGGTGTTGGGAAGCGGTGTCGTTGTGAATGAACCTTCTGTCGTCGCATTAGCGAAAGATTCTCGCAGAATTCTGGGCAAAGGGACAGCGGTTGGGAAATTGGCCCGACAGATGCTCGGTCGCACTCCCGATACGATCTCGGCGGTCTGTCCGTTGAGTGAAGGAGTGATCACCGATTTCAAGCTGTGCGAGGCAATGTTGAAGTACTTCGTCCGTAAAGCGGTTGGCGGGCATCGCGGATTTCGCCCACGAACGGTTATCGCCGTTCCGGGACGCATCACACCGGTTGAAAAACGGGCCGTCTTTCACAGTGCGGAACGGGCCGGTGCGGGACGGGTCTATCTGATTGAAGAACCGCGAGCGGCAGCGATCGGGGCAGGACTCCCCATTTCAGAACCGGTCGCTTCCATGATCTGCGACATCGGCGGCGGCACCACCGAGGTCGCCGTTCTTAGTCTGGGGGATATCGTTGTCAGCAAATCGACACGTATTGCCGGTGAACATCTCGATCAGGCAATTGTCGATTATCTTCGCAGACAGTATTCGCTGAAAATCGGTACCCAGACCGCAGAGCAAATTAAAATGGAAATTGGTTCTGCCTGGCGGTTACCTCAGGAAGAAACACTCGAAGTGCGCGGGTTGGATATCGTCAGCGGCGTCCCCCGCAAAGCGGTCATCACCAGCGAAGAAATTCGGCAGGCTCTTTTGCGAATTCTGGAAGAGATCGCAACCTGTTTGCGGGAAACAGTTGAGCAATGCCCAGCCGAACTGATTTCAGATCTGGCAGAAACCGGCATGGTTCTCACCGGCGGCGGCGCACTCATTCGCGGTATCGATAACTACCTGACCGAACAGATCGGCATTCCCGCACGAATCGATAGCGACCCGATGACAACGGTCGCCAGAGGAACCGCCATCTGCCTGGAACACCTTCCCAACTGGAAACATGTCTTGATGAGCGATAGCGGAGATTTATAACAAGTTCGTAGGGGCCGCTGTGCGGATCACAATGATATTTTGAGTGATCAATGATCCGCACTGCGGACTCTACGGCTAAGGTTCAAAGATGAAACAGGCGGGGGTTGCCAATTCGATATTGTTGATCTGGCTGGCTGTCGGCTGTCTGGCGGTTGGGCTGGGGCGTGGCGATAACTCATCGCTGAAAAAAACGCTGCGCGATTTCAATGCTCCCGGTTTGAAACTGGCTGGCGAGTCCCATCATTGGATCGAAAAACAGTGGCAACTTCTCTTTGCAGGTAAGAATTTATCGACAGGTTCCGAAAAAAAGGAAAGCCATTCGGAAACATCGCGGTTACAGCGAGAAGTGCTCGCATTGAAAGAATTGCTGGAATTGCGTAACAGTCGGGATCGATCGGAAGAATCGACAGCGCGTCTGTTTGGCCCGAAGTTGATTGCAGCCCGGGTGTTGTTGCCCGATCAACAACAGCGTTGGAAAACGGGAACGCTGATTGATGCGGGGAAATCGAAAAAAATTGGTGAGCGGGATTGGATCATTTCCTCGGAACTGCCGTTGATCGACCTGGGGGAAGATTACGGCATCAAACCGGATGAAATTCTGCTTTCCGGACGCGCGGTGCTCGGACAGATTGACGCGGTTGGCCGCTGGACGAGCAGTTATCGATCCATTACGCATCCCAAGTTCCGCTGTCCTGCTACAGTAATCAAACCGGGAAATTCCAAACAGCCGATCCAACGGATTCAGGCCGTCGGCTCTTTTCATGGAACGGGAAACGAATTTTGCGAATTGCGTTATATCGAAAACACATACCCGGTTCGCAAGGGGGATCTGGTTGTTCTGGCAGATGAGCAACAGCGGTTTGAAGGAAGCCTTGTACTGGGAACAATCGCCGAAGCCCGTGTGTTATCGAACAGTCCGTACTGGAAAATCCTGGTTCGTCCAGTCGAATCAGAAAAGAACAACCGGGACGTATTGGTCATCATTGAAGAATTAAACCCGTTACGTTTGCTGGCGAATTGAGGTAT
>JALTOP010000199.1:18501-19101 GCA_027000105.1 Planctomycetaceae bacterium
GGACAGGATTGTTTGAGTTGATCCATTTCATGCAGCCGGAAAATGGTCAACTAAATTCCGGCATCGATCTCGCCTGGACAGTCGTAAAACAAAGTATGATCGCCGCTGCAATCTGGCTTACCCTGCTCATTGTATCATACGGAATTGTCTCGCTGTTCCAGCAATCTCGCCCTGCTCGGATTGTCTGAACGGCCCTCGCTTACCTGCCTTGTCCATTTCAGCTAATTTGCAGTAGATTGCTTCATGACGCTTCCTACAAAATGATCGTGATAAAACAGGAAAGTTGCTTCAGGACTATCCCAACGTAATTCAGTAGGAATCTACCCGGCATCAATCCTTCTTATAATCGCCCGGCCACTTTGCCTATTTTAACAGTTGAGAGCAGTTTTTCTCATTGAATTGGGGATTTGGCCCGATTCGCTTATCGGGGCGGGATTGGCAGGTTAGAATGCTGGCGTGTTGTTTTGAGTGAGCGTTCCTTCCTGAATCAGGATCGAGTTTTTTGATGACCCAGCAGATTCGTTTAATTATCGCCGTCCATAATCATCAGCCGGTGGGCAATTTTGATGACGTTTTCGAGAACGCCTATCAGGATAGTTA
>JALTOP010000200.1 GCA_027000105.1 Planctomycetaceae bacterium
TCTACTACCAATGGGCGAGCCTGTTCCAGAACAGAACTTGCTTCTCCTTTCAGCGCAGCCAATTGGAGAATGGTTTTAGCCTGATCGTGATCCACCTGGGCGGTCTGTTTCATTTCGGCGATGACATTCTCCTCCCCGATTTTGGGGAGTTTGTCCAGTGCGCGAAGCAGCGGAACGGTTCGCTCCAGCAGGCCGTGTTGCTCCAAAACTCCATTAAGCAACTGCCTGTTGTTGACATGGATGGTGAAATTCTCCAAGCCGATCGCGTGAAGTAAATCGTGAATGACAAGTACCGTTTCAATATCCGCGGCGATCGATTCGGTGCCGATGGTGTCGAAATCGCATTGCAAAAATTCACGATAACGCCCTCGGGCAGGTCTCTCTCCCCGCCAAACCGGAGCAATATGATATCGCTTGAAGGGCGTTCCGAGTTGAGGGATGTGCTGGGCTGCAAATCTTGCCAGCGGGACTGTCAGATCGAAACGCATGGCGACATCTCGATCCCCCTGATCAATAAAGCGGAACAGTTGCTTGTCCGATTCATCGCCTCCCTTGCCGAGCAGAATGTTGCTGTACTCCAAAGCAGGCGTGTCGATTGGACTAAACCCGTATTGCGAATAGACGGTTCTCGCCCGTTCTATCAGTTGAAGTCGGGGGATCATCATTTCGGGAAGAAAATCCCGAAAACCTCGCAACGTCTGTGGTTTAATAATGGAATCACTCACGGTGTCGATACTTGTTTCTGAATTTTATTGGGTTGATGTTTTACAAAAAGTGTTCGGCGGGGGAGTTCTGGCAGAGGGAATGATTTCAATCGACTTGCGGAGGATTATCGCCATATCTCCAGACGCTTCCCGTGAATTTGGGGATCGCGGGAGCTTCCGGAACGGGGCCAGGTTTGAATTGTCGTGTTAATTGAATCGCCGTTTCTGCGAAAGTATTCCCTGCAGTGATCTCCAAATTGCTGTAACTGGTCAGGCGGGTTTCGTATCCGCCACCATGAGGGCCGAACGCATCCACTGTCGGAACGTAGCCAACACATCCATTGCTTAGCGAGGCGACAAAAGTAAACGGAAACGGCGATCCCTTTTTGATATCCAGGCCGTACTGACAGAAGTATTCAGCCGGAACAGCCGCAATAACCAGTGGCCCTATTTGCAGGGCCTGAATTTCCGCTTCAACAATCGGCTTGGCTTGAATAAGTGCATCAAGCATGACGGTTTCCTTGGCAAACGTCCATGTGGTCGGATCAATTTCTTTCGGATATTTCATGTGAACCTGCTTACGTGCAAGAGCAACATGTGCGGGGCTCGGTTTTCGGCGCGGAATTTTCAGAAACTTCTGCCGAGCATCAATGACGCAATCTGTTCCTCTATCCATCCCCAGTAGAACTTTGACTGCTTCTGCACCTATCCGTCCACCCACAAAGGCAGCCATCGCTTCCCCCCGTTTGGGAACTCTCGGATTCTGATTATCAACCTGCGTCACATCTCCTGATGCTCCCGCAATGAAGACAACCACGACATCTTTCCCAAACATCCCCTGCACTGCTTTTTCTACGTAGTAGATATAATTGGCGGAAATCCCTCCTGGGTTTGTTGTGGCGTGGCAAACATAGTTGATAACACAGCCCTGAAGTTTTCCTTTTTCGTCAAACACGCCCAGTACGCCAACTTCCGGATCGATCGGACCGGCCGGTTTGACAATGTCGGGGTTTCCTGCTCTCGGGTGTGTGACCGTCATCCCGTTTTTCATGATAAAACGTCGATTGTACGCGACACGGTCTTCGTATCCCCGATCGACATCAAAAGAAGCGGGAGCAATTTTCTTCCAGGCTTCAATCACCCCGGCAACGGCCTGATCCTCTACCAATTTGAGGTATTTCGGAACGGCCCCACTTGATTTTTGATAGGCCAGTTCCTGGATAAATTTTGAAGCGTGGTCGTATTCTCCCGGGAGAACCATCCCGGTTGGACCGGATGAATGGGAATGCGTGGCATGAACAAGTATATTCCCGGCAGGGATACCGGTTGCTTTTTCGATGCGGGTACGAATCGCCTGAACCTGCGGCTTGCGGATAAAAGCAGCGTCGAGGCTGATCACAGCGACAGTCTTTCCCTGTTCAGGATCGCCGTCGTTGAAGACCCCAATTCTCGCCTTGCAGGGATCATGAAATTTACGGTGAAAAACCTTGCCATAGCCACCCGGATACTCCATCCCGATTTCCGGAGTAATATCCTTCTCAACAAAAGCGGCACGCAAACCGGTCGACCCACCTTCCGCCTGAGAAACGGAAGCAGTCAACAAATGACAGGCTGAACCAATAGCCAAACAGACAAGGGCTGAAAAAAAACCGTTCACTCTCATGATCATGGGTGTACACCCCCTTTTGTTGAACTGTGCTGCACAGAAAGTAAAAAAAACTGATACGAGCACTCCTGGTATCAAACTCCAATTCCGGCGAAAACCGGTTTTACCGCTTCTGCATCTTACCCATTCTTCCAAATCTTGATTGTGAACTTCGCGCTCCAAATTGATCCCCTTTCAACGAATCGGCGGCCAGACCGAACAGTGCTCACAAGAACACTATTTATTGCGTCTGGAATGACATAACGCTATTGATAGTAGCATGTTACGAAATTAGACGCGTATTCATGGAGAAAGTGCATAATCGATACATCCGGTTAAGTTATCACGATTGGAACGATTCTTCTCAACTTTAGGACGTGAAAGTTCCGAAATTTCAGAATAACTGCCACTTCCGGCAGAATCGGTACAGACTATCTGCGCGACGGAGAAACTCTCCAGACGTCGATGGTCCGTTGAGTGATTGTAAAGTACGAGGCCATTCTTTCATCTGGAGATTGATTTCGCAAGTTGCGGCGTCGATTTCGGAACAAAGTAGGATTCAGTCAGCATGACGCTGGAGCCATCCATGAAATTCTTCCTTGCCTGTGTCACGACAACTTTGGCGATTTGCATCCCGACGGTATCTCTTCAAGCATTTGATGATGCACCTGCCGGGCAAATTCGATTGTCAGATCAACCATCCGATCCGGAACCTGTTCCGCACGTGATCGGTTCAGATGATGGTGCCGGCCAAGCGACTGTCGGAGGGGAAAATGCTCCCCGGTTGCCTGCTCGCTCGGTCTATTTCGATCAACCGTACTATCCGGGCGTTGGCTATCAGATGTCCAGAGATATTTTCACCGTCCAGTACCGTCTGGATACGCGAGCCGGTGGATTACAGGGGTACGATGATGGCTACACAAACCTGGGTGCATTCATTCCGATGATGACAACCCCGGACAGCCTGTTCTTTACAGACATCCGTGCCTTGATCACACATAACTCAAACGGCGGAATGAATCTTGGTCTTGGTCGTCGTTGGTACGATCCCGTGGGAGATCGTGTCTGGTCCGGCTCCTTCTGGTACGACATGATCAACGGAAATTCCCAAACCTATCATCAGGCCGGCTACAGTGCATCGATGACTTCCCGGTACTGGCGGTATCGCACCAACGGTTACTTTATCGTGGGCGATCGGGATGATTTCATCGGGACACAATTTGGCAATACTCCATTTCTTACGGGAAATGAAATTCACCTCAACAGAACCCGGGTTCGGGAATCGGCCTACCACGGTGTTGATTTTACCGTTGGTGGCCCGATGCCGTTGCTGGGACGTTTCGGCATCAATTGGGACACCGGTCTGTACTATAACTGGACGGAACACGGGAAAGACGGGATCGGCTGGATGCTCAACGCCGATGCCCAGTTGACAGAAGATATCAACATGGGTTTCCGTTATCGTAACGACAATGTTTTTGGTGCCAATGCCCAGTTGAGCCTGCTGTTCAATTTGCCTGATGGTCGTCCGAGCAGAATCCTGCGACAACCGACGATTCGCGATTACCTGCTCAAACCGGACGAACGAAAATACACCGTCAGCACAAAACGGTTCAATGTCAATGATACCGTCCCACTGCTTAACGCATCTGATGGACAGCCCATTTTGGTGGCTAACCTGATTCCAGATGACGCGGCGGGAGTCGCTCCAGCCGGTGATGGTACGATCGAAAATCCATTCAACAGCACAGACGCCTGGAACGCGCTGACTGGTGCCCAGAAAGCACAATTTGATATCGTGCTGGTCAGGCCGGGAACGATTCCCACCGGTGAAAACTACATGAATAACCTGAACACCGGGTTGACGATTGTCGAGAATCAGCGGTTGCTCGCCTCAACCGGACGGCTGGTGCGTGATCTTGATCCCAATGGTAACGAGATCATCCGCTACGCCGAGCATCGACTCACCGCCGACGTGACAGGATTGGGGACCGGTTTGAACTTCGGTCTTCCAGGCAGTGGTGTGTTACCCGATGGAACCTCACTGGTCGGAACAGTCTTCAACCCGACTGCTGATCCCCGACCGATTCTTGCCAATCATACAACGGTTGTATCAACCAGACCCCATGCGGTCGTTACGATTGATAACAGCTTCTCGGTCGCTTGTACATCCCGAACGGAAGTTTCCGGCTTTATCATTGAAGCAACCAATCCCAACCAGACCACCAGGCGTAACAACGGTATTGTTACCGGAGACATCCTGAACCCGGCACAGGGAACCGGAGTAACCGGGTTTGATGTCAACAGCAACCTGATCCGCAACGCCGTGCATGGCGTTTACCTGACCAGTCTGGGAGACAGCTTCGGTACGATCCTGCTGAATCGTGTCGAAGGTGATGGTTTCAATTCGAACTCCGGTATTAGTATCCATCATTCCAGTGGAGCATTGGGGCTTCAGTTCGAGGATAACCTCGCATTCAATATCTTCGGGGAAGACATCGATAACGACGGTGTGCTCGATGTCGTGCCCGGTGGAACGGAAGATGTCAATGGCAACGGCAAACTGGATATCGGTGAAGACCTCGACGGCGATGGCGTCATCGATATCGATGAAGATAACGACATGGATGGCGTTCTGGATGGTGACGATATTGGAATCGCTTTCAATATTGTTGCCGATAGTGCGGGAGCATCAATCATTTCCAATAATCCGTCGAATCTCGCTACAAACGATCCCCCCAATCATGAATCACCAACTCTGCATGCAACAACGCCCTACGATGCCATCGCAGCCGGGTTGACGCCGAACGATCCAACCGACCATTTGCATATCGCCCGTAACGTCACCCATTTAAGCGAATCGGAATACTACCGCGTTCAAAGTGTTGATCCGACCACCGGCAATGTGAGCAACACGTTCACCGCCAAGGATATCAATGGTGATGTCGATCTGGTTGGAACAACGGTCGTTCAGAACTCGGACACGTTGGACAACGTTGGTAACAAAAACGGAATGAATCTGGAAGCACGTGATGGAGCAATCTTCCGGGCAACGGTCTTCAGTAACGATACCTCTTTCAACAACCCGTATGTGCTCGGTGTCAACCCCAGCGACC
>JALTOP010000201.1:0-14207 GCA_027000105.1 Planctomycetaceae bacterium
TGGAAGCGGGCCCACCGAGAACAACCGTTCGATGTTGTTCAAGTTGCCAATGTCTTGGCGGTTGGTCTTTTTTTTCGATATGCAAAGGGTGTTCCCGTTGTTACGCGACTTTCAAGTTATCGGCCAGCATGGGACACCGCCGTTGGCGTTGAGATGACACGCTCGGTACGAACACGATGGTGGATGGAGAAGCTGGCGATCAAAGGAACGAAACATATTTATTCGCCAACACAATATGTCGCCAGGTTGACAGAAGAAAACTATAAAATTCCCCATATCGATGTCATCGAGACCCCTTTTTTCATGGAAGAGCCAAGGGCTGATCTGTCAGAGTATAATCGCCATTGCAAGGGAAAAGAATATCTCCTTTTTTTTGGTCGAATGACGCAAATGAAAGGCGTCCATCGACTGGCCGAAGCGCTGCCGGGGTTGATGAAGCAATTTCCGAACATGCACGCCGTTTTCGTTGGTGGTCAGTTTGTGGCACCGGGTGGCGGGCAAATGCACAATTACATTCGCGAGCAGACAGACGCGTTTCGCGATCGGGTGACAGTGCTTGATGCGATGCGTCATGACAAGCTGTATCCCATCATTAAAAATGCAAAAGTGGTCGCAATTCCTTCGTTAATCGATAATCTGCCGAATACATGCCTGGAAGCAATGGCTTTGGGCCGAGTGGTGGTTGCTACAACCGGGACTTGTTTTGAACAACTGATTGTTGACGGAAAGTCTGGCATTCTCGTTGAACCTGATGATGTAGTGAGTCTGGCCGAAGGACTGAGTCGTGCCTGGCTGTTGCCGCAAAAGAAACGAGAAGAGATGGGCTGCAATGCCATCGCTCGCATTCAACAACTTTCCCCGGAAATTAAAGTGCCGGAGTTGGTTGAGTACTTCGACTCGCTTCGCAAACGTGAAATAACGAACTGCGGGCAAGCGTCCATTAAGTCGGATCAACCACAAATGACAACAACACCTGGATAATATTCAAGTTGCTGTTTAACTCTCTGGAATTTGTTCTGTTTTTTATCGTTGTGTATGGGCTATACATTGTCCTGACGCATCGGTACCAGAATGGGTTGCTGTTGATTGCCAGCTACTTCTTTTATGGCTGGTGGGATTGGCGGTTTTTATCGTTGATTGCGGCATCCACGGTAATCGACTACACCTGCGGGCTGAAAATTGCATCGGAAACAAGCCGCTGGCGGCGCAAAATATGGCTGACCGTGAGTGTTGTTTCCAATCTTGGGATCCTTGGATTCTTCAAATACTTCAACTTCTTTGCAGAGAATCTGAATCGTGTGCTCGGCGTGGTGGGAGTAAGTGCAGATTGGCCTGTAATCAACGTATTACTGCCGATGGGTATCAGTTTTTACACGTTTCAGACGATGAGTTACACGATTGATATCTATCGGAATCAACTAAAACCGACCAGAGACTTCTTGAACTTCGCCGTATTCGTTTCTTATTTTCCTCAGCTGGTTGCCGGCCCGATTGAACGAGCCAAAAAATTATTGCCCCAAATTGAACAACCACGGCACATTCGGTATCAGCAAATTCGTGATGGATTCCGTCTGGTACTGCTTGGATATCTCTTGAAGCTTGTCGTTGCCGAGAACATGGCTCCGTTCACGAAAGATCTGTTCAATTCTCCCGGTAACGACCATGGAATGAACGTGCTCTTTGGACTTTATGCTGCTGCCTTCCAGATTTATGGTGATTTCGCTGGCTACACAAATATCGCTCGTGGTATTTCCAAGTTGATGGGCATCGAACTGATGCGGAATTTTAACCAACCGTATTTTGCGGTCAGCCCGAGTGATTTCTGGGGGCGATGGCACATCAGCTTGAGTACCTGGCTGCGAGACTATCTTTATATCCCCCTGGGAGGAAACCGCGGTGGCAAAGCGATGACGTATCGCAACCTGATGATTACGATGGTGCTGGGAGGATTGTGGCACGGAGCCGCTCTAACATTTTTGGCGTGGGGCTTCTTCCATGGAACGATACTCGTTTTGTATCGACAATTTCAGGATTCTGCATCTGCGATAATCCGAAGAATACAACTTCCTGATTTCGTATTACACGCAATCGCTGTCATCTTCTTCTTTCATATCACTTGCTTCGGTTGGCTGCTGTTTTTCTCACAGCGTTTGATGCATGTGAAAGTTCTGTGCCTGAATCTGTTCAAACAGGTTGAACCATTGAACGTCCCTTTAGCCTTGACGGTTGTCCTGTTTGGCGGGCTTGTTCTTGGGCTGGACATTCTACGAGAACGCCATGCAACTGATGAAGAACCGCTCCTGACAAGCCGCCCGGCCAGGCTTGCCAGCTACTGCGCTGCGGTCGCTATTTTAATGCTGTTTGGAGTGTTTCGAAGTTCGGAGTTCATCTATTTTCAGTTTTAAGAACATAAAGCAATGGGTAAAACTGGGCTGGTCGGAAATCAGATGGCAGTTTCTGCTGGGCCTGTCTTTTATGCTCACCGCACTCGCTGGTGAATTCACATTGCGTCGGTTTTGGGCCGCCCGCAGTCAGCCGACTTTTCGCACACTCGCAGTCGAACGACTGAAGCAGGGCCCAGTGGATGTGATATTTGTTGGTTCATCGCATATTTACACCGGAGTTGATCCCTCATGCTTTCCGTATTCTGTTGTAAATTTGTCGGACAGTTCTCTCAATTATCAAATGGCAGAAATTCTCTGTAGAAAGTATTGGAGCCAATTATGCAAAGCAAAGCTGGTCGTCCTGGAATTGGATTCTGTTCCGGTTTATGAAAATACCCTTGAACGTCGCAACGGCGATTATCGAGGATTTCTTGAATGGAATATACACGCAAGCGAGTTGCCGTTGCCTTGGTGGGAGAAATTCAAAGCGGAAGTTCTGGAGCAATTTACCTCAACGCGTGTTAAACGCATGTGGCCGTATCTGGTTAAACCTCCGACCAGGCCAAAACATCCCCCTGGCCCTGGATTTAATGTACCGCGTGGAAAAATCAATTTACAAAACAACGAAGCGTCCTTGCTCGCGTTGGGAACAACTTATACAGGGCCAATTGTAGAAAAGAATCTGCAGTGCCTGAGGCGATTATTGATGGATTTGCACCAAGCCGGTGTGAAGGTCAAAATGCTCAGACCCCCATTCCATATTGCCTACTGGCAGGATCCCAAAGGGCCAGAAAGAGATCGGGCCGCAGAACGGGCTCGTAAAATATTCCTGGAAATGCCGGGCAATTCCCAAGCCGATATTATCGATTTGAGATACCTGCTTCAGTCTGAAGATAAATGCTTTCGAGACCTGGTACACGTATCGGCGTACGGCTCAAAAAAACTGAGTGAGCATCTTGTTAAGGTTATCGATTTGGAGTGGTTGAATTCACTGTAATCGCCTGAAAGCTGGTGACATAATGATTTCACGTACAATTGATCGTGTATTATCAAAACTGATCATAGACCCATGCGTCCGATCAGGAAGAGTCCCAGGAAATGGACCTATCCGTGATTGGTTCGGGCGTCTTTCAGCATCGAGGATCATACGAGTATCGCGCAACCATCCTCTTTACAACATATTGAAACACGACGATTGGATAACAAGCTACTCTATATCCAGCCATACTCTCATGTGGTTGTGGAATTATCTTCGTCGTGCTCAACCATCAGCAATACTTGAAATGGGAAGTGGAATGAGCACATTAGTTTTCGCTTTATATGCAGCGCAATATAAGGGGGCATCAGCACCATTAATTATTTCATTTGACCATGATCGTGGCTGGCTTGAGCAGACTGTTGATAGATTGAAGTCACTAGGACTTCAACAATATGTTGAGTTGCGCAGAGTTGACATAGGCTCGTTGAATCTAAATACCCCTTTCGACAAAGTCATCGGATATTGTATCGATCCAAGTATAGTTAGCGACTTAATTGGTAGTCCGGAACTCGTATTAATTGATGGTCCACCATCTACAATCGGAAGAATAGGCACGTTTCCATCTATAGTGCCCATATTAAAACGAAATGCAACTATCCTGTTGGACGACGCACAAAGGGAGGCGGAAAAGTCAGCTATTCGGCAGTGGCTAGAAAATTCCAATGATAGACTAGTGTGCAAATGCACCTATCCCCTTGGAAAGGGTCTAGCTCGCATGGATTATTTCCCTAATGAAAAATGAAACAATATCTATTCATTCACAGCCTCTCGTCAGTATTCTCATTCCATGCTACAACGCAGGGAAGTACGTTGCTGAGGCGATTGAAAGTGCGTTGGGGCAAACGCATTCCAATGTGGAAGTCGTTGTGGTTGATGATGGTTCGACTGACAACAGTGTTGAGATGCTGAAATCGTTTGGAGATCGTATTATCTTTGAAACGGGTCCGAACCAGGGGGCTTGCCTTGCCAGAAATCGGGCTTTTGAACTTTGCAACGGCGATTACATTCAATTTCTTGATGCCGATGACAAGATCGATTTCCGCAAAATTGAACTACAGTTGCCGCTGTTGACGAATAACCAGGCTGATATGGTGCTTTGTAAATTTGGTCTGTTTGGTGATGAAAAGGGCGAACGTCCTGAAAAAAGGATTCATCCCGAACCGACGGGAGACCCGTTTCTCTATTTTAGTGAGTTTCCAATCGGTACCCCAGCGGCTCTATATCGACGATCTTTTGTAGAAAAAAGTGGCGGATTTCTGCCAGGATTAAAACGGGGACAGGAGGGAGATTTTCATATACGAGTGGCGGCTCTGAATCCACGAGTTGCCATGGTGAATGAAATTCTGGTCTGGGTACGGATGCACGATGGAAACCGGATCTCCAAACGGCCCAGTGAGATCAACCAGGTTGTCACAACACTTTGCCATCTGACTGATTACATGAATCATCACGAGGCCTGGACGCCCGAAAGGCGAAGGCTGGTCGGCAAAAATCTACTTGAATCCTCTCGCTGTTGTTTTGCAACAGGAGACCAGCATATTGCAGTTGAAGGATTAAGGAAGGCTGTGGAGGTTCACCCGGAAGTAACGCAAAATGATCGAGCATTTCGAAAAATCCTTGCTGCGTTTTTAGGTATTGATAAAGCTGAATACGTTATCCATGGAATCAGAAAACTTCTTGGCTGATTCACCTCTACACTACATCAGTCAAGTAATAATCAATGCTCGGTAAATTACTATACAACTATAAACGACGATTTGGTCACGGTTTTCGGACTGCCTGGTATCGGGATGTGGTTCGTCAGCGAATATTGAAGACTGCTCCAGTTTCATGTGACGATGTTTCCGTATGCGAGATTCATGTCCTGACATCAGAAACTGACTGGCTGAATTTGGTCTGGGCGTTGAAATCCTTTTACTATGCTTCTGGTCGCAAGTATGGTCTGTGCATTCATGATGACGGCACTTTAACCGAAGATATTCGAGATACGCTGGCACAACACTTTCCTGCTGCTCGGATCCTCAATCGGCAGGAAGCTGATGTTGTCGTGTTAAAGGAACTTAAGGATTTCCCTTTGTGTAAACAGTTCCGGGCAAGTAATCATTTAGCTCCGAAAGTGTTTGATTTTCGGCATTATCTGCAAGCCGAGCGGATGCTGCTGCTTGATAGTGATGTCCTGTTTTTCAGTGAACCGACGGAACTGCTTAGGCGAATTGAGGATTCTGGTTATCGGAAAAACAGCGTCAATGCAGATATCGCATCAGCTTATACGGTTGATCCGGTTATTGTTAAGCAGCAATGCAACGTGAGTTTAATTTCGCGATTCAATTCCGGTTTAGGGGTAATCCATCGCGATTCGCTTCAATTGGATTGGATCGAAGAATTCCTCGAGTTGCCGGACATCCTCGGTCACTTCTGGAGGATTGAACAAACACTGTTTGCATTGTGTAGCAGTCGATTTGGTGTTGAGTTATTGCCGCCCGATTATGATGTATTTGTCAATGGTTCGATGGGGCATCGTCCCGTTCGGCATTACATCGGTCAAATACGCCATTTGATGTACCGTGAAGGAGTGCGACAATTGACGAAGCAGGGAATCCTGTCCGCAACCTGAAACGATCTTGCAAATTTATGAATGTATTATTTGCCCCGGACTATCGTAACGGTCTTCCCTATCAGGAGTTCCTCGCACGTGAACTGAACAAAATTGGTGTTCATGTTGATTTCCTGAACCACTACCGACGTGGTATGCCGTTGACCCGGGGAATTGGTGATTTCAACTGCGATATACTTCATCTGCATTGGCCCGAAGTTTATTTTTCGAGAAAAACGGCAGGGGATGGACTTCGCAAATTGCGTTATCCGTTTGATCTTCGATTAGCGATCCGCAAACGTAAGTTATTCTTGACGGCACACAATCTTCTTCCTCACAACCGGCATGATGAATGGAAAGTTTCTTCATTGGTAAAGAAGACGGCACAGCTAAGTGACGGCATCTTTGTTCATTCAGAGTTTGCACAGGACGAGATGGTGCGGAAATTTGGGGTCAGTAAGGAAAAGTGCTGGATCATTCCCTACGGTGATCACACTGATGGTTGGGAACCGCCGATGGCAACCGAGGAAGCTCGACGCCAATTGAATCTGGCCCAAGAACAGAAAATCTGTCTGATTTTCGGAACTGTAAGTCCCTACAAGGGGAGTGACGATGTCATAAAATACTGGATAAGAGAAACTCCCGGGGCCCGACTGGTTATTGCAGGGCCCGTAATCAGTGAGGAATATGCTGACCAATTGCGAGTTCTCGCTAAACAGTCTCCTGACGTTGAGCTCAGAATTTCTGACCAATGGATGTCAGATGAAGAACTTCGCGTTTGGCTCAGTGCAGTGGACTGCACAATCTTCAATTATCGGGATATTTTCACCTCTGGGGCAGCTGCATTGGCCCGCTCAATGGGCGTTCCTGTTCTGATCCCAGGGAGACTTCGAGCGGCTGACTTGCATGAACCGCATCATTTGGTTCATCGTTTCGATTCCCTCGATACCGATTTCAAGCTGCATCTTGAAGCTGCGTTATGTCAAACCGCCAATTACGAAGAAGCCAGGCAGTGGCGGTTGCGTACGAGCTGGCATGAAGTGGCCAGGCTGACGAAACTGGCCTACGAATCTGTTCGCTGAATATTTTATTCGAGTTCCATTTTAATCAACTTTAGACGTTAGGTGAGTAAACAGATGAAAGTTTTAGTTACGGGCGGCGCCGGGTTTGTCGGCACCAATACAGTTATAGCACTGACCAAACGTGGCTACGATGTTATTGTCGCTGATTCACTTACAAGAAGAGGGTCAGAGGTCAACCTGCGATATCTGCAAGAAACGATTCCCAATCTGGATTTTCGACAGTCAGAAATTGAAGATATGGCCAGTCTCATATTCAAGGAGAAACCGGAACTCGTTTTTCATTTTGCAGCACAAGTCGCCGTCACTTCCAGTGTTGCCTCTCCTCTGAGGGATTTCAAGATTAATGCTGAAGGCTCTTTTCTGGTCGCCCGAGCGGCTGCTGATATCGATGCTCCGGTTATTTACACGTCGACAAATAAAGTATTTGGTGATAACGTCAACAAACTGCCCATTGTAGAACAAGAAACCAGATACGATTTTGATGGTGAGTTGCAGCAACGCGGAATTGACGAAAAAGTATCGATCGATGCGAACCACCACACTCCCTACGGGATTTCAAAACTTGTAGGAGAAATGTACGTTCGAGAGTTTGGGGGAATTGCCAATCGATGTTCCTGTATGTACGGACCGAATCAGTTTGGAATTGTTGATCAGGGATGGTTATCTCACATTGCGTTCAACAAACTGAGGAATCGCCCGACAACAATCTACGGCGATGGAAAACAGGTTCGCGACATCTTGCATGTGAATGATGTAACCCGGTTACTGCTGAGCCAGGCTGATATGCTGATCACTGACAGATCGAGGATCGCCGGGGAGGCGTTTAACGTCGGCGGTGGTTTCCAGAATACGATTTCATTGCTGGAACTATGCAGTTTGTGGGGAATTGAACCCGAATTTGAAGAATGGCGACCTGCCGACCAAAAAGTCTTCTATTGTGATACTTCAAAGGCAAAATCAGTATTCGACTGGACTCCTGAAGTGGATATGCAACAAGGCCTTGCCGAACTCTATGAATGGACCGCTTCCACTGTTGCTGCTGTTTAGGAACTGAATGAAATCATTAACAGAATATTAAATCCTGAACGGGAATCGCGCATCATGAACAAATCACCCGCAAAAGTTTCGATGTTGAGTCCAGAAGTTGAAACTCAGAGAGAATACTATGCGAATACTGCTGACGATTATGACCAGATGCATTTAACCGTTCACACCCCGGGGAGCCTGCAAAACAGGGGTTTGCGATCTCGCGACTGTATTTCCGCGAGTAACGGAGAGGGAATCGGCAACGATGGCCTTGAGTTTGTGCACTAAGCATGCTGAATTCCTCGGAAAATTCGGTATTGACTGTTCACCGACACGTTGTGCTACGCGCGGGGTGTGAACGGTTACCTTGAGCCTAGCCTGCTGAGTCACATGCCTAAAGTATCTATTCTCATCCCTTGTTACAATGCGGAGCGCTGGGTTACTCAGGCAATTCATTCTGCATGAATCAGTAATGCCCTATGCCAACCACTCAAAACAATTTACCTCTTGTTGTCAGAACTCGAGAATCAGGCTATACAACGCGCAATATTACGAGAAAGATTACGCAAGCTATTACGGGAAAGACCAGATTATCAGGACACAAGCGACTGACCGAGTTAACGATGCGAGGCCTCAAGCGATGTGGGTATCCATTTACCTACGATTCATTATCGTTACCCCAAAAGGGAAGCAACGTCATAACATTCTACCAAGACGCAGTGAAGGAACAAATTGCCCTCAAACGATCAGGCCATATACGCCGACTGGTAATAGCTCCATGTTCTCTGCCTATAATATCTTCTGATCCATTATTTAAATACGTGGTCCAACATCGAGAATATGTTGATCTAATCCTCGTGCATACCGAATGGGCAAAACATCGTATTATTGAAAATGCTCCAGAATTGGAACCGATTGTTACTACATGGCCTATTGGTGTTGATTTACAGGAATGGAGCCCACCTAGCACAAGAACCGGTAAACAGGTTCTTGTCTATCAGAAAAATTCACCATCAGAAGTACTAGATAGTGTCGTAGATTCTGTAAACAAAGAAAATCTTGAACCGGTACTACTTAATTATGGTAACTATAATATAGATGATTTCTACAGAACTCTTTCTGATTGCTTTCTGGCAATATTTTTAAGTAGAGTAGAAACACAAGGAATGGCCATGAATGAATGTTGGGCAATGGATGTCCCGACTATAAACTGGACGGACAGTAAAAATATTTTCAATCAACATCAGCATTCAGCCCCCCTGCTAACACTGCAAACGGGGCGCCATTTTTGCCATTCCGATGAGCTTAGACAACTTCTCTCAGATCTTTCGTGGCTTGGGACATGCAACCCCAGGAATTGGATAATAGGAAACTTGAGCCTGGAGACAAGTATTCACCGCTTGGTTCATCTAGTTTGTAATGGACTGTAGTTTATAATACTTGAAGTGATCGATAATGAAAGCATATGAGATGTGGAAGCGTTTTGTTGCGGGTTGGGAAGCCACCAAGTGGAGACTCGAAGGGGTTCGCCAAATTCGGTCTCTAGACTATAAAGTGACTTTCCCGGATGAGGGCAACCATGCAATCGAACTTCCGCACCTTGGTCTGCTAGACTGCATCTCGTTTTCTCCATGGCGACGTAAACTGACTACAAACTGCATCATGTTTAAGGATAGACCATCGCATGAAGTTCTACTCCGTAGGATTATATATGATCTTTATCAATGTGGTGCTATTGACAACAACAAGTCAGTGATTGATATCGGCGCATGGTTGTCCGATAACGCAATCATTTGGTCGAGGCTCATCAATATCGATCGTGCAAAAGTTTTTGCAATAGATCCATCTGCAGATAACATCGCCTTCGGAAAATTCCTCGGTGAGCTAAACGAAGCAAGAAATATATCGTGGCATCAAAATGTTTGCTCACACACTGCTGGAGTTAAGCTTTTCTTCCAAGGCAGCTTCGACCACGCATCATTTTGTGAAAATGAAAAGGGAGCTCAAAGCCCATTATTGTCGACAACAATCGATAAAGTCATAAGTGAGTCGTATCACCATTCAATCGGACTATTTCATTTAGATGTCGAAGGTTTTGAGCTGAATGTAATGAAGGGATCTGAACAGGTTATCACAAAGTCGAATCCGGTAATTCTATTTGAGCAGCACATCACTAAAGATAACTCGAAGTCTATCATCCAGTTTTTGTCGTCATATTGCTATGAGACATATATGATTAATGAGATTCTTCCAGGTTGCCGTCTGGACTGCCGGAACTTTTTGGCTGTACCAGAAGGGTTTGATTTGTCTCACGTTCTTGAGAAAGAATATATGAAGGATTCTCATAATCACGTACACGTGGCTACAGATGGTCCGATATTGATTCCCGTAGACAAGGCTCTCCTCGCGACCGAATAAAATGGACTATATTACCAGGAATATAGTTAAGAAAAAGGCGAATTGTCTAACTAACCTGAAGAGTATTATGAATGTGCCAAATAATAATCTATATATTCCGTTACTCAATTTAAATGCCTAAAGTATCTATTCTTATCCCTTGTTACAATGCGGAGCGCTGGGTTGCTCAGGCGATTCAATCTGCCTTGGATCAGACGCACGATGATAAAGAGGTAATTGTTGTCGATGATGGCTCGACGGATGGTTCGTTGGAGGTCATTAAATCGTACGGCGATAAGATTCACTGGGAGACGGGGCCTAATCGTGGCGGGAATGTGGCTCGAAATCGATTGCTGGAACTGGCATCTGGTGAATGGTTACAATACCTGGATGCGGACGATTATTTACTGCCCCAGAAAATCGGACGACAGTTGGAATATCTTGCTGATGGCATTGATGTCGTGTATTCACCTCCGCTGATTGAAACCTGGAACGAAAATGGTGTTATTGATTCAACCCCGGGTAGCCTTGATTTCGATGCTCCCGTTGAACTGCAATGGATTCGTTGGCAACTTGCACAGACCGGCACCGTATTATGGAATGCAACAGCATTAAAACAAATTGGCGGCTGGAATGAAAACTACTCTTGCTGTCAGGACAACGAAGTCACACTCCGTGCGATCAAGCATGGTCTTGAATTGAAGGCAAGCCCCCATGCAGATGCTGCCTATCGAATCTGGTCTGAAGAGACCGTGTGCAGAAAAGATCCCGGCCGCGTGATTCACACAAAAACAAAACTCATTGACGAAATGCTTGACTGGTTACGAGATAATGGAAATCTGAGAAAAGAAATAAATGACGCAGCAGGGCAGGCCTTTTTCGAAATGGCAAGAACACTCGCACAACATGACATGCAAGCCGCGACCGCATACCAACGCCAACAGTCAAACAAGGGGATCTATTTTCTCAACGGTCCAGCTGCCCCATTCATGTATCGTTTCGTTCATCGGTTATTCGGATTTCGCAGTGCGGAACGGATTGCTAACTGGTATAGACGATGACCGAACCATTTTTCTCGGTAATTATTCCGGTTTACAATCGCGAGAAGACGATTGCTGAAACACTGGAAAGTGTTGCATCTCAGGAATTTCGTGACTATGAAGTTATTGTCGTCGATGATGGTTCTGATGATAACACTCTTCAGATTGTGAAACAATTTGCATGGGTTAAACTTATCGAGCAGCCAAATTCAGGTCCTGGCGCAGCGAGAAATCGTGGTGTTGCGGAAGCACGAGGGAAGTACGTTGCGTTTCTTGATAGCGATGACCTATGGTTTCCCTGGACGCTCAGGAATTACCATCGTGCGATCAAGTCATTTAATGCTGCTTTTGTCTCTGGAGAGTGGATTGAGTTTCGAGATAATGGCGGATTTAGTGTATCTGATTCGAAAATGAAAATGACTTCCTACTCGGATTTCATTGATGCAAGTTCAGATGGACTGTTGGTTGGAATGTGCGGAGTAGCGATTGATCGCATGGCATTCAATAAATCCGGTGGGTTTGTAAGTATGAAAATCAATGGTGAGGATAGTGATCTTTGGTTGCGATTGGGAAATACATCACCATTTATTCGTATTAACTCACCAGTTTCTTTTATGTATCGTCGCACATCTAATAGTGAAACCGGAAGTCTTACAAAGAGCATAGTCGGCGGTATCCACATACTTAAAAGTGAGCAACAGAACCTTTATCCTGGTGGAGTGTCCCGAAAAATAGCTCGACAAACAATAATTAGTAACCACATCAGACCAGTTGCCGTAGAATGTGCTAGGCAAGGATACATTGTAGAAGCAATATGGTTTTATTTTTCAATAATGCCAGAGTCGGTACGAAGCTTACGTTATCGTTTTTTGCTCGGGTTACCGGTTCTGGCTCTGTATCGTTCGATTCGTCAGATGATACTTAAATTATTTCGTGTGAAAGAATAATTGTGCTGAGGCGAATGACAGGAGCAATTACGCGTCGAATGCGTGCATTGATCTGGCGATGTCAAGGAATACGTATTCAGGGAAAATGCTGGTTACAGCAAATCGAAATTCCTCGTAATTATTATGATGTTAGCCTTGGCGATAAAGTCGCTCTGGATCGTGGGGTGATATTGCTCTCAACGGGTGATCGCATCACTCAGCCACGAATAAGGATTGGGGCTTCGACATATATAAATCGACATACAATGATTGATGCTTCCGAATCTATTTTGATAGGAGCCAATTGTATGATCGGACCTTTTTGTTACATCACTGATCACGATCATGGGATGCGAGCAGGAATCCCGGTTAACGAACAGCCTTTAATTGGTTCCCCTGTTGTTATTGAAGATGACGTTTGGATTGGAGCACATGCAACTGTCCTTAAAGGTGTGACCATTCACCGAGGTGCAGTGATCGGAGCCGGGTCAGTTGTGACGAAAGATGTACCAGCAAATGCGATCGTGGCTGGTGTGCCTGCTCGTGTGATTAGCGAGCGGTCTCAGGATAATGAGCAACCAAGAGAATCAGCAAACAGGTCGGTATGAATAAAGCGCCAACTCTGACATCAACGGTTGTTATTACTTCCAAAGATCGCTGTGATGATTTGCGAGAGGCTTTGAGGTCTTGTGTTGTGCAGACGGCAAATCCAGAAATCATCGTTATTGATGATGCCTCGAATGATAGCACGGCGGATATGGTTCGCAGCGAGTTCCCGCAAGTTCGCTTAATTGAACATCTTCAATCAATGGGCTTGGTGTACGGGCGAAATGAAGCCGCCTTTCTTGCAACTGGTGATATCATTTTTTCTATCGACGATGATGCGATATTTACAACGCCAAAAGTGATTGAGCAGACACTAATAGAGTTCGATGAACCATCTGTTGGTGCCGTTGCGATCCCTTTTGTTGATGTAAAAAAATCTCCAGAGATTCGCCAGCAAGCACCTTCATCAAATGAATGCTGGGTGACTGATCGATACATTGGTACTGCTCATGCAGTTCGGAGAGAGCTGTTTCTCGAGTTGGAAGGTTATCGAGAATCATATTTCCATCAGGGAGAAGAACGTGATTTCTGCATTCGCCTGCTGGAGGCAGGGTATATTGTGAGAATGGGGACAGCGGATTTAATTCATCATTTTGAAAGTCCGAAACGCGATACGACACGTATGGACTTGTACGGACGCAGGAATGATATTTTCTTTGCCTGGTTGAATGTGCCGAGTTCTTTCCTGCCCATTCAGGTGGTAGGAACTTCAATCAAAGGATTCCTGTTTGGTCTTCGCGTGGGAAGGCCGCTTCGAATGTTGCAAGGCATACTGATGGGCTATGCGGCAATTGGCAGATTCTGGAATAAACGAAAACCTGTTCGAAGTTCGACTTTTCGTTTGTTCCGACTTCTACAGAAACAAGGAGGTATCATGCTGAAAGATCTTCCTGTAGAAGTGCTTCCGGATCACAAGGGAGCAGATCTGTAATGGAGAGCTTAAATGGGGCATCTAACAGTGTTGCCCTGGCAATGCTGGCCGTTTGCGCGGGGTTGATTCTTTATGATTGCAGGCGCGATATTCGGCAGTTGGTCTCTGCACGGAATGTGTTTATATTGACAATCATGGCTTGGTTTCTGTTGGAAGCTTCTCTGGCTCCCAAGGCCTTGGCAA
>JALTOP010000201.1:14217-19033 GCA_027000105.1 Planctomycetaceae bacterium
GGGCAGTACCATTTTGGTCTGGTTTGTGTCGGGGTCTGTGTTGTCTCTTTTGTTCTCGGATATGGGGTTTCAAGAGGCGGAGTTTTTGATCCTGTCTTCCATCGTTTAGCCAGGATTGATAGCCCACGTGTGATTTGGGGCGTGTTTATATTCGCCTGTATCATCGGGTTTGCCCCACTTCTCTACCTGGCGAAGGGAAATCCTTTGCTTGTTCTCGAAGATGCTTTCACGTTTAAGGCCAGGTGGAGTGGACTTTTTACTCGTGGGCGTTATGGCGGAGTAAGAGATGCACTGCTTGAATTGCGGATGTTCTTACGAGCGGCAATTCCACTGGCAGCTGCTATTCTCGTTCACCGTAAGCAACCGGTTGATCGAAAATTGATCGCTGGGTTCTTTCTGGTTTATATGTTCATGGATGCGTTGACGGGTGGGACGCGGTCGAAGGTTGTCGAGGTGTTTCTTCCCATTGCAGCGGCAGTTTACTGGAGGATGTCACCAGTGATGAAGAAAAATGCGATTACATTTGGTCTGCCTCTGCTCGCTGTTGCAACCATGTTTTGGTCTGCAGCGACCGTCGTCGGTCGAAATGAAGGGAAGCTTGATTGGGAACGCGCTGCCAGTGCGGATTACGTCGGCTTTGAAATGTTTCGAGAGTTGCTATTCATTACCACCGTCGTTCCTGAAAAGGCCGATTATCAGCTTGGTTATACCTACTACGTTCAGGTGATCAATCCGATCCCAAGAGCGATCTGGAAAAATAAACCGATTGGCGATGCCGGGCTTCAATTGGCCAAGGTAAAAGGTATGGTCGCCGGCGGGGATGCCTATTTGACGGTCTCACCAGGTTTGATTGGCGAAATGTACTGGAATTTCGGGATGCCGGGAATTGCGTTGATCAGTCTGTTTCTCGGGTATTTGGCAAAGTCGTGGGATCGGGCGCGTCCATTGACAACACGATCGGTTTTGGCCTTTACCGTTTTTGCAGCGGGCTTGGCGATTATTTTTCTCTCGGGCAGATCTTTCAACATGGCAACTTTGTATGGCATGCTTTCGCTGTATGCGTTATTGGTTCTGTTCTCTGGAAATGTGCGGCGGCAACCTGTCTCTACAGAACTCCCCAGGCAGAGCCATCAACCGGAGCATCCTGTTCGGAGCTTGCTTCCTTGAAAATCACTGTTTCGCATGCCGGTAAGCAGCATGCGTATCGTCACGCTTACTCCGTTCAGCAGTTGGGTTATCTGCACCGTTTTATAACGAGCACCTATTACCGCCGGGATCGTTGGCCGGATAAACTTGCCAATGCGATACCAAAGTTGGATCGCGCACTTCAAAAAAGGACTCTTCAGGGGCTTGATTCCGGTAGAGTGATTCGGAATCTTCGCTTTGAAATCCCGGAGCTTTGGCAAAGAATCGTACGAAAAAGCGGGCCTGCTGCAGAAAGGGCCATGTTTCGGCGAGATGCTCGGTTTGACCGCTGGGTTGCCAGGCGGTATGCCGGTCAGAGCGATCTGTTCTGGGGATTTCAAGGGAGTTGCTTGGAAAGCATGAAGGCAGCCAAGGCAGCGGGGCAACTGACTGTCTGTGAATTCGCGACAGCTCATGTGACTGCGGCGGTCCGAATTCTTTCTGCTGAAACAGAGAAACACCCGGAATGGGCAGGAACGATCAGCAATCTGAATTTTCCGGACTGGTATCGTGAACGGTTGGAACAGGAACCACTTGAAGCTGACTTTTGCATTGCGGCGAGTTCATTTACGAAAGAGTCGCTTCAGGAAGTTGGCGTTGCAGAAGATCGAATCTGCACGCTGCCTTTGGCGTGTGATGTCGATCAATTCGAGTTTGCACAACGCGATGTCACCGGGCCATTAAAGGTTTTATTTGTCGGCGGAATTGGTCAACGAAAGGGGATCAAGTACTTACTGCAGGCAATTGAAAAATTAAATTCGCCCAGTATTCAGCTTCAACTTCTGGGGCCAATGCCAGCCGACGAGACTCCGTTGAACAAGTGGAGAAAATGGTTCGATTACCTGGGACAGACCGATCAAAATGGCGTCGTTAATAAAATGCAACAGGCTGATATACTGGTTCTGCCATCTGTGTTTGAAGGCTTTGGCCTGGTGATTGTCGAAGCGATGGCAACCGGAATGCCCGTAATTACCAGTACCCACAGTTGTGGCCCGGAAGTAATTCGTGAAGGAACCGATGGTTTTATTTTGGAGCCTGATGATGTGGATGGCTTGGCCAATAAAATTTCGTGGTGTGCAGAAAATCGAACAAAGTTGATTGAAATGGGACGCGCCGCGCACGAACGGGCACAGAAGTTTTCTTGGGCAGCACACAAAAAACGCCTTAAAGTGGTTCTGGAGGGGCTAAAAAAGGAGGGATGAAGGTAACTTTCTTAACCGTCATGCCATCGCCTTATGTGCAAGACTTCTTTGCAGCGATGGATATGGATCCGCGTATTGACCTGCGTGTGCTATATCTGGAACAGGAAGCACCGGATACGCATTGGGGGGAACAGGAAATGCCCAGGTACGCAAAGGTGCTTCCCGGTCGATGGGTTGGTTTTCGCGGAGCGAGAATTCATATCAATCCGTCAGTTCGTCGCGAATTGGCTGAAAATCCGGCGGATCTGGTCATTGTAGCCGGGTATGTTGGACTCACGAATCAAATCGCGATGCGTTTTCTTTCTCGCAACCGCGCCGCGTGGGCATTTTGGGGAGAAATTCCCGGGTTTCAATCACGTGGCTGGCTTGGCACCAAGTTGCGGCGTTTGGCACAACATCCTTTAAAATCAGCAGCGGGAATTGCTGCCGTTGGTTCCCATGCTGTCTGTGCCTACCGCGATTTGATGGTGGAAATGAATTGTCCTGACACTCCCATTCATAACCTTCCCTACCATTGCGATTTAACGCAATACATCGAGGCGGATAAAGCAAGACGGGAGCCATTTTCTGGAACAGACCGTCCCCTTCGTTTTCTTTATTGTGGCCAATTGATTAAGCGAAAAGGAGTTGACCTGCTTCTTGAGGCTTTCGCGAGACTCATTAATGAGGGGGAAAATGCAACACTGACCTTTGCAGGAGAGGGCCCTCTTCGCGAAGAGCTTGAAGCTTCTTTGTCGCCTGCTGTTTCAGAGAAAGTTGACTTTTTGGGCTTTTGTCCTGTGGACGATCTTCCTGTCATTTTTTCTGAATCCGACGTTTTTCTGCTACCATCTCGGCACGATGGCTGGGGAGTCGTCGTCAATCAGGCGGTTGCCGCCGGGATGCCTGTGATCGCGACGGATCAGGTGGGGGCAGCGAATGATCTGCTGATTCCATGTGAAAACGGGTTTCGCATCGAAGCTGAATCTTCAACAGCAATCTATGAAGCGATGAAATATTTCATTGTCAATCCTGAATCAGTGGTCGCATTTGCTGAACGCTCCAGGGAAATTGCAGAAACGGTTTCTTTGGAGTGTGCGGTGAACGATTGGTTCAATTTTTTTAACGATGCATTGGCACGGCATCAGAAAGCCTTACCGGTAAAGTAATGAAGATTCGGCTTGTCTCATCATCATCTGGTTCCCGTGGTGGTGGTGAGTTTTACCTGCACTCTCTCGCATTAGGACTGCGGGAACTTGGTCATGATGTAACGACCTTGATGTCAATCGATTCACAAATGGATGAAATGGCCCATCAATTTGAAAAGTCCTCTCTTCGCGTTGTTCGCTGGCCTTATAGGAATACATATCACCGTCGGTTACGATCATTCCAGGCCGCATTCGCCCAAAAAGAGATTTCCGCATGTGTGAAAGTATTTTCTGAGGGAACACCAGATATCGTTCACATTAATCAGCAATGTCTGGAGGACGGCCTTGATCTTGTCCAGGCAGCTTCCCGATGTCAGATTCCAGCGGTATCGACAATACATGTTACAAAGACCATGGTTGAACTAAATGCAGTTGGTGGATGGTTACGGGATCGACTTGCCTATCGAGTGCTGAATTCGAGTCAATTAGACCTAATCGGAATTTCACATACTGCTGCAATAGGACTTGCTCAATTTGTGAATCGCTCTCCCGAAATAACCATTATTGGAGACCGTATAAACGGGGCTGCCACTGGATTGTACAAATATTCTGTATATTCGGTTTCAAATGGAGTATCAGTACCTGCTACAAAAAAAAGAGAACAACTTCGCTCATCCTGGGGAATTCCAGATGGTGTAATTATCCTTGGAGCTGTAGGCCGGATTGAAAAAGAAAAAAACCCGCATTTTGTCATCACGTTGATGAAACAATTACCTGATCACGTCCATTTTGTCTGGCTCGGTGATGGTCGGGAGATGGAATCATTTCGAACTGCGATGCAAAATGAAGAACTTGAATCGCGCATCCATCTTGCAGGTTGGACTCCAGGGGCGTCAGCGTATCTGAGCGGGTTCGATGTTTTTGTACTTCCGTCATTTTATGAGGGGCTTTCACTGGCACTCCTTGAATCGATGGCAATTGGCCTACCATCTGTAGCCTCAGATATTTACGGGATGGATGATGCCATCATTGACCAAGAAACTGGGTATCTTTGTAAGCTAAATGATGAGTCTGATTGGGTGCCTACTTTAGTTAAACTGATCAATTCACCCGAGTTGCGTGCAAAGATTGGCGAGGCTGCACGCCTGAGGCATCAAAGACTTTTCAGCCTCAAGGCGATGGCTGAGCGGACGGTGGCGGTTTATGAGGATGTGATTCGCAAGCACGCAGAGAAAGCCCGATGACTATTTTTCCAGAGCAAGGTTGCCCGGCTTGAAAATTCTTCACGCGATTCCTTACATG
>JALTOP010000202.1 GCA_027000105.1 Planctomycetaceae bacterium
CACGGCCGCCTGCGGTGAGCTACGATTGATAGGAAACACTGCGGGCAGGGTTCACGTTCCGAATCCGGCAGAGAGAATAATTGAATCAGTACCAAATGGGTGTCGTACCTTTTTTATCGTACCTATTTTTGATAGTTGGCACGCGTCATCCTCCGGATTATGGAATCAGCTCTTGACTTTGATGGATTTTTTGTCTGGTGAATAATAAAGAACTAAAAAGCGAGCTTGAGAGCAAGAATGAACTTGTCCAGGCGCTGACGTTGCAACTGGAGCAGGCTGCCGAGCAGCTTGACCGTCTGCAACGAACCGGAGTTCGTGCCTCCACCGTTGGTTCTGGCGGATCACTACCCGCAGAATTTGCAGAACAGCAGGAAGCAGCGGCTCAAAATATCGAATATCTGGTCGAGCAATGGGATGCGGCTCAGGTAGCCGGTTCGATCGGTCGGGTTGAAATGCAACTTGAAGAGTTGCGCGACCTGATCACCGAACTGGTCAACAGACCTGTTCAAACAACTACAGCAGCACTCAGAGAGCAGACAAGTACAGAAACGGTTTCCGAATTGGATGCAGAAGCCTCCCACGCCGATCTGCTCGATTCCTTGCAGGCAGCTTTTTTGCAATCGCCTGAACAAATACCGGAAACTGTCCTCGAAGAAGTACCAGAGGACTTCAGGACAGGTTCCTCCAACGGGATGGAGTCCAGTGAGATAACCCCCAATGAGACAGAGCCGTTGGCTGAGCCCGGCGAGTTGCCCGAACTACCGGAGAAGGTGGACTTTGATTCGGCAACCAAAGAGGAACTTTGTGATGCCATTATCTCACGGGATGAATACATCAAGACAGTTGTCGATCATTTATCTGCAGCCCGAAAACAGTTCGGTATCCAATCTCCTGATAACTGGGAGGATTTGCAGGAGTGCCCACAGGAACTGATCGAAAAAGTCCAACAACTTGAACAGCAACTCGAAGATCAGCTTCGACTTGGCGAAGTCAGTTTGTCACTGGAACGCGCCCGACTCTCTCGAGAAGAAACCCAACTGAATCTGGCAAAAATCCAGATACAAAAGGAACTCCGCAAACAGGGAATCGACCCCCAAACCATCCCGGGACTCGAATCGAATCCGGAATCAGCAGAGACTCCCGCGGAGGATAAAACCAAAGGGACGAAGTGGCTCAACATGCTTCGCATCAACAATGATTGATCACCAGCTGTTTTCCGTATAGAATGGTTCGTATTGGAAGGAAGTTTTCATTCCGAACCCACCTGCCCCCGTTTACAAAAGGACGGAAACAGCTGTGCATAGTTATCAGTCCGCATCGTGTTCGATTTCCCGGCGGGAGTTCCTGGCACGATCGGCCAACGGCTTCGGGGCCGTCGCATTGGCGTCACTTGTCAACGAGTCCGTTGATGGTGCCACCAAAATTTCCCCTGTCCCGGCACAAGACCCCCTGGCACCGAAACAACCGCATTTCAGGCCCCGAGCCAGGAGCGTGATCTTTCTTTACATGGACGGCGGGCCGTCCCAGGTTGATACGTTCGACCCGAAGCCGCGTCTCAACAAGGAACATGGGCAACCGATCAAGGCGAAGGTTCAGGCAACACAATTCGACAACATTGGCAAGGTGCTGAAATCGCCCTGGAAATTCCAGCAGTATGGACAATCGGGAATCCCGGTCAGTGAACTATTCCCGCACACCGCGAAGCATGTGGATGATATCTGCGTCATCCGCTCGATGACCGCCAACTTCCCTGAGCATACCAATGCCAACTATTTTCTGCACACCGGCTTCGGATTGCAGGGACGCCCCAGCATGGGTGCCTGGGCCGGGTATGGACTGGGTACCGAATGCAGAGACCTGCCCGGTTTTATCGTCCTCAATGGCGGGTTAATCCCCCCGGGTGGCCTCGCCTGTTTTCATAACGGTTTTTTGCCTGCCAGTTACCAGGGTTCCGTTTTCAAAAACGGAGGAGAACCGGTTGCCGATCTGAAAAGGCAGGAGCGGACTGCAGAACTTCAAAGCCGTAAAATTAGTCTGCTGCGTCAACTCGACCAGGAAGTGGTCAAAACAACCGGGGCACACGATGCGATTGAATCGGCGATCGCCAATTACGAACTGGCCTATCGAATGCAGACATCCGTCCCCCATTTGATGGATATTTCCGGAGAGACGAAAGCGACTCAGGAATCGTACGGAATGTTTTCCAGGTTCCCTCAGACACGGACTTATGCCCATCAATGTCTTGTTGCCCGCCGTCTGGTTGAACGGGGAGTTCGCTTTATCGAACTGACCTGCCCCGCGGTCAAGGGAGATCGTTGGGATCAGCACTCCAACCTGAAGGATGGACACGAGAAGAATTCACTGGCTGTGGATCAACCGATCGCCGGACTGCTTGCCGATTTGAAATTGCGTGGCCTCCTCGATGAAACATTGATCATTTGGGCCGGTGAGTTTGGTCGAACGCCGATGGCTCAAGGAACGAACGGGCGCGATCATAACCCGTCCGGCTTCACCGTCTGGATGGCCGGAGGGGGCATTAAAGGTGGCACCATCTACGGAGCGACCGATGAGTACGGATATTACGCGATTGAAAACAAACTGCAAATTCATGATATGCACGCCACGATGCTCTATCTACTCGGAATCAATCACGAGCGATTGACATTCCGGCACAGTAGCAGAGAGATGCGTCTAACCGATGTCCACGGAAAAGTGATTCACGATATCATCGCCTGATGCCTTCTCAGGCCTTAAACGAAGGGTTCCCTTTTCGTGGTCGGTGCTCCGTTGTCGTACCAATTTGATGCATCAACCCCAAATTAAGAGGTGAAGGCGCACTGGGTCGGCAGGTAGCAATCGGGAACCGAAGCTTGGAGGCGATTTGCAAGCGTAAAACGCTGGATGAGGTTCAACCTCCTCCTCACCATCATCAACATCAGCGGCAAGCCCAATCAGCGGCAACAACAGCATCAATTCAAAACATTGACACCGGTGGCCTGGGCATTTTCCGCAGGAGGTGCCATCGGTTTGGCTTGCGAGCCGATCTTCTCCACTCCGCCCTGCTCACCGGTTGGTCTGGGAAGTTCGATTTCAAACGACGGGATGCCGGAGTCGTCTGCGTATAATTTTTCACCTGCTCTATTGTGTGCCTGTTTGGGCATCGTTGGGCATTGTGGTGCGGATCCACAAAAGCAGATATAGGGAGCAATCATCCTGGCCAATTCGGGGCGTCCGTAATAATTGGGCCAGGTGTGTCGAAAACCAATTACGTCCGTAACGTCCAGTTCGTGAACTTTGCAGGTCTGATCGCCCAATCGCCTTTTATCAAAACGTGTCACTCCGGTTTTTGCCAGCGCACGACCGTATGAAGGAGTGACGAACGGGTAAAGAGTCAGTGCCAGGTCGCGGCGATTCACCAGGTTCAACATGGAATCGATTTGGGTCATCGCTTTACCGTATCGATTGTTCGGATTCAGCCACTTGTGATTGATTGCCGCTGCGGCAAAGACCACTCGAATCGGGCGACACCTGTTTGGCGATCCTTTATAAACCCCGTAGATCTGTCCGCCACCCCGATAATGCAAGCTGGCTGCAACTGTTCGCGTTCCGTGACTGTGGCCAATCAGACAGACGGGAGAGTGGCCGGGTATGCGATCGATCAAATGCGCCAGATAAATGCCGTTCTGCGTGGCGACAATTCCACTGCGTGTCACATCGACGGAGGGAAGTCCCGTATGATATTCGTCGCTGGGCCAAACAAAGAAAACGACATTCAGCGGACATCCCTGTGTTCCATTGATAAGCCAACCGTACGTATTGTTGGCATCCTTGATCGCAACATCAATGCCCACGTAACTGCCATGAATGTAAAAACAGGTGGGAGCATTCGGGTCGAGCGATTGCTGCATTTCAGCACAACTACTACGTCGCATCTTCCCGCAGACCGGCTTGAAATAGAACTGGAAGTCCAGACACTTCGGATTCGATCCCGGCATCTGCGGCATCGAGTAGGTGCTCACAATCCAATAACCAGAACCAACGCAGTCATCAGCCAGGCAATCCTGCGCCACTCCGGGAGCAAAATTCACTCCAAGGATTCCACATAATACACACACCGCAGAGAAAACCGATTTTAACGCAGTCTGGTACATAAAAATAAATCCGTGCTTGGGATTCGTTCACAGGCCTGGAAAACAACGGGGCAGAAAAACATGGAGGCAGTTCCCCTGTTCAGGCCCGTTTCTGTTTGTAGATGGAATCCCCTTTCTTATCGGAATTTTATGAACTGGAAAGAGGGATTTTCCCGTTGAAGTGCAAGATAAGCGAGACTATTCAAGAATGATTAATATCGCTTAAGACTGGTAAATTTTGCCGGTTATGACAATTTTAACAGCAACACAAGGCAGGAGAGACAGGAAGCCATTGCTCCGCAAAAATTGCCCAGCCGGGGACTATTCGGAATAATCCGCTCAAGTGCATTACCATCCGATTCCGCAGATAGAGGAGCGCGACTTCTTGCGAGTTGGGCGGACGCCAATCGGTCTCGGCCTCTTCCCGTTGTCATTTTCCGTTCGAGACAACCCCGGTGGACGCCTCTCTGTTTGCGGGCGAAAGTTTCAATAATCGTTGAGATTCTTTCAAAAGAAACTTTGCGTCGGTGAATGGTTCGGGGCCGACATCATGCCAGCGGATTTGCCCCTGGCCATCAATTAAAAAAGTACCATGCAACGCCTGGTTTTCGAAATTGTCGACACATCGATATTTTTCAAAAACTTCGAGCTTTCCATCTGTGAGAACCGGGAACTCAATCGACTTTTCCTGTGTGTAGGCAGAAAGGGCGTTTTTGAGGGAGTCGAGATCATCCGAGCCGATTGCAACAATATCGATTCCCGCCTGGTTGAACTGTTTTGTCATCGGTGAAAAAACGCCAAGCTGTTCGACACAATGCAAACAGCCAAACCCGAGATAGAAAATGACGATCACCGGCTTGCCCCGGTAATCGGAAAGTGCAACAGTCTTTCCAAATGAATCCTGCAATTTCCACGCCGGAGCCGGAGAAGTGTGCCAGGTCAGCGGGCCAAGTGATTCCAGTGGCGGACGTATCCCGGCATCTTCCCGATGCTTGTATTCACGCAACCAGTTTTCGTTATATCCAAACTCCTTTGCCAACGGTGCCATTTCCTTGAAGATGGAAAGATCGGTATCGATCAAGGCGGAGATTTCCCGCATTTGCTCGAACGCTTTTTTCGATTCCGTCGGCTTGTTCAAATCGTGTAACAGTTTGGCATAGAAAGCGAGCGGATAAACCTCGTTGCGAGCCGAATCGACCGCTTTTTTGGCGAGCTTCTCCGCTTCTTCCTTTTCACCTGCGAGAAAATGGGCACGAGCCATAACCGTCCTGGGAAGTGCGCCCGCCTTCTTGTAAAGTTCCAACGCTTTTTGATGATTCCCT
>JALTOP010000203.1 GCA_027000105.1 Planctomycetaceae bacterium
ATCAGGGAGAAGGAAAGTTTGAAGAACAGGGGCTCGTCAAGGGGTGTTCGATGAGTGGGTTGGGCCAGTTTCAGGCCAGTATGGGATTGGCTTTTGGCGATTACGATCGAAACGGTTTCCCCGATTTATATGTCAGCCATTTCACATCAGATTCAAATACTCTCTACAGGAATCTTGGTCCGGCAGGTTTTACCGATGCAACCCGTGAAACAGGTTTACATCATCCAACATTACCTTTACTTGCTTTCGGTACCGTGATGCAGGATTTCAATTTGGACGGCTGGCAGGATCTGTTTATCGCCAACGGTCATATTGACGATTGGCGGGAACGCACTGGCGATCAATGGTACATGAAACCGCAACTCTTTTCTTTCGACGGGAGACGTTGGAACTCCTGTGGTGATGAAGCGGGGGACTATTTTCAACATAAATATCTCGGTCGCGCCGTGGCAACGGCCGATTACGACCGGGATGGCGATCTCGATCTGCTGGTCGTCCATCAAAATGATCCAGCTGCCCTGCTTCAGAACAATTCTGAACGTGGTAATTGGCTTCAGTTCTCTTTTGTCGGTACGCTTAGCAACAGAAACGGGATCGGGGTAAAGGTTCACCTTAAGCAGAATGGGTTGGAGCTTACCCAACAGCTGCCGGGCGGAAGCAGTTACTGTGCCAGTCACCAGCCGACGCTTGTTTTTGGTGTCGGAGATTCTTCGGAAAAATGTGAAATTACCATTACCTGGCCTGGCGGCAGGCATCAGGAAATTTCCGGTGTACCGGTCAATCAGGTTTTGACTGTTTTGGAATCAGATGCAAAAGAATGACAATGATGATTCAACCTCGAATAGATCAAATTGGCTTGGTGGTACTGGTTGCCATTTTATTCTGCCTGCAGATCTTCGGCTGCAGCGGATCAAATCAGGATCAGAAACAGGAGAATGATTCGGCTGTCACCGAGCAGAAAGAGGAGGATCCGGGATTTCCGGCTCCCGAAATTCCTCCTCCAGTCAGTCAGGATTTTGCGGGGAGTAAGGCATGTATCGAGTGTCATGAAGAGATATACGACAGGTATGTCAACACGCACCCGATGGGGCAATCTTTTGGGAAGGTAACTGAAGTTTCGGCTTTGGAGGATTACACGGATAAAACAGAATTCAAGACGGCAAGAGCCCCCCGGATTCCAGTTACCATTTCGTATCGTGTTGAGAAAAAGGACAAGCAGGTTTTTCATCACGAAATTGCCAGGACAGACGACAACAAGGTGATCTATGATCAAGCCGTCCCGATCGCGTATGCCATGGGATCCGGGCAGCGCGGCCGCTCCTATTTGATCAATCATTCAGGATTGATGTTCATGTCACCGGTAACGTGGTATTCCGAATCAGGTCAATGGGACCTCTCTCCCGGGTACAAATCGAACAACCTGCATTTTGCCCGTCGGATTGTCGATGGTTGTCTCAGTTGTCATGTTGGGCGCGTCGCGCGCATCCCCGATAGTACCGATCGTTACGAAGCCAATCCGTTCATCGAAGAATCGATCAGCTGCGAACAGTGTCACGGCCCCGGTCAGAAACATATCGAATATCAACAACGGGAGAATGTTGAGGGGGACGATCCCATCGTCAATCCGGAAGATCTTTCCAGCAAACTCAGGGATGATGTCTGCTTTCAGTGCCACCTGATTGGAGAATATCGGTTGACCCGGTATAAACGATCCCATTTTGATTTTCGGCCGGGAGACAGATTTACCGACATCTGGACCATTTTCCTGAAACAGAAAACGGTTGATGAGGATCAATCGACTGCCGCTGTCAGTCAGGTTGAACAGATGCTCGGAAGCACCTGCTACATCAAAAGCGAAGGAAAATTCGGCTGTGTTTCCTGTCACGATCCACATGGAACACCGCCGGAATCGGAGCGGATCCGTTTTTACCGCGACCGTTGTCTTGCCTGTCACAACTCCGGACAGGTCGAGTGTTCCGAGTCGGTTGAAATCCGCCAAAAAGCAACTCCCGAAGATTCCTGCATTGTCTGTCACATGCCCAAACTGGATGCGAACGATGTTCCGCACACGTCACAGACCGATCATCGTGTGCTCAGACGCCCCGAGAAAAAGAGAAAGAAACATTCAAAACAGAAAAAAAAGCTCAGCCTTTATGTTTTCGGTGCGGAAGAAGGTGACATTCCCGAGTCCGAACTCGTCCGGGCCCAGGCCATTTCACTGATCAAGATGGCTGAGCAGCGTGGCCAGCAGGCTTTGGTAATTGACGCCATCTCCCCCTTGGAAAAGTGGATCCGTGTTGCTCCGGACGATTGGGATGCGCTGATATCGCTGGGAACCGCTTACTGGCTCGTCGGTGATGTGAGAAAGGCCGTTCAAACCTGGGAAAAAGTGTTGGCCCGATTTCCGAATGACGAGAACGCACTGAGACGGTTGATGATGCTCTACCACGAAAATGGCGAGTGGAAAAAGGGTATCGAGTGCGCGCAGCGGTTAATCAAGGTCGATCCCTGGGATTTCGAGTATTTTGGTCGCCTGTCGCATCTCTACGGGCAACTCGATCAATACAGGGAGTCCGCTGTGGCTGGAGAGAAGGCTTTGGAATTGAACCCCTCAGCATTGCAGATTCGCAGATGGCTTGTTGAAATCTATCGTCTGCAAAATGACAGGGAAAAAGCGGAGCATCATCTGAAAATACTGGAGATGATGTCACCACATTAGCCATCGCCCGCTGCTATTGCCTCACTTTGTTCACACGGGATTGTCAGAAATCGGGAACATTGCCAGTGATCGGGATCGGGATCAGGAATACTGAATGAGGAGAACGGCTTACATCGCTCTGGGAGGGAATTTGGGAGATGTTGCGCGGACGATGCATCGGTCGGTTGAAAGCTTACGGGAATCGACTGAAGCGGAAGTCCTCAACTGTTCCGGACTCTATGCCACTTCGCCGATCGGAAATCTGGCGGGGGAAAGCTTTCTCAACGCTGTGGTCTGTGTACGGACATCACTTGAGCCTGAAAAGTTGCTGAGTGTTTGTCAGGGAATTGAGAACAGACTGGGACGGGTTCGGGGAGTCCGTTGGGGGCCGCGTCATATCGATCTCGATTTGATTGCGGTGGATGATTTACAGATCCAGTCCGAGACGTTGTCGCTTCCTCATCCGGCCTGCTGGTACCGACGGTTTGTTCTCGATCCTCTGACGGAAATTGCGCCCGACTGGAGGCATCCGCAGCGAGAAACAACTGCCGCCGGTCTCCAGAGCCGGCTTCTTGTTCGCCCGTTAAGTCTGGATCTTTCCAACTGGGAAGTTGGCTTGCGCGATTCGACCGTTGATCTTCTCGGCAGTACCTTTTCTGCACAGGAGCTGGAGATTATCACCGACATCAACACCGAAACTGAAAATGGGCTGGCACAACCACCCACCTGGAAAGTGCTGGGCAATGGGTTGTCCCATTCTGTAAAGAACAGGTCGGAGAAGAACAGTGCTGCTTCAAAGAACAACGCCGTTTCCCGGTTGGAATTATCCTGTTCACCGGAGCAGGCGGCAGAAACTTTGATCGATATTGTTCGCTCTGCGCTGGATGAACCACAACGGATTGCCGATTTCCCATGATCGATGAGGCATTCAGATCGGCGAGGCATTCAACAGTCGCCGAAGCATCCAACCGAAAGAGCCGTGACCGGTCACTGGGCCGTCAAGTGGCATCGGGCCGTCAGGGTGAATCGAGAATCAGGGTGACCGGGCCGTCATTCACCAGAGCAACATCCATCTTCGCCTGAAAAATCCCTGTCTCCACGGTTATCCCGTGTCCGGTCAATTCAGCCACGAAATCCTGATAGTAACTTTGGGCGACTTCCGGAGCTGCTGCCTGCACAAAACTGGGGCGTTTCCCCTTTCGACAGTCGCCGTACAGAGTGAATTGACTGACGACCAATGCCTTTCCCTGAACCTGTTTCAGTGACAGATTCATTTTCCCGGCTTCATCGGGAAAGATGCGAAGTCCCGCGATTTTGGAAGCCATCCAGATGACATCATCGCACGAATCTTCCTGACCAATTCCGAGTAAAACCAGCAGACCGGTTTCGATACTCCCGACAGTTTGAGAATCGACCGTTACCGAGGCGGAACTGACCCGTTGTATCACTGCTCGCATTGGCGGTACCGTTCCGATTCGATCTGTTTCAGATACTCCAGCAGTCGATCCCGCTCATTGGTCAGGTGGCGGACTTTCAGCAGGGAGCGGACGCGCGTTTTCAGTTCGATGCGGTTGACCGGTTTGGAAAGGAAGTCATCCGCACCGGCTTCAACGGCCTTTTCGATATCTGTATTTTCCCGCAAAGCCGTGATCATCAAAATTGGAATGTCCCGGGTCGCAGGATTGTTTTTAATCTGTTGGCAGACCTCGAACCCGCTCATTTTGGGCATCATGATATCGAGCAGGATCAAATCGGGCTGAAACTGCTCAACTTTTTCCAGAGTAATGCGACCATTTTCAGCCATTTCGATGACGTAATCTTCGTCGCTGAGGTAAGCCTCCACCAGTTCCCGATTTTGTTGATTATCATCCGCAATCAGAATTCGATTGGCAGGAGCCACTTCCGGTTTATCCATTTTATTCTCTTCCAAAAATCATGAAGTAGCCAAGTACGACATGCAGCACACTGCACGGTGTACCACGTTCTCGGCGGTCAATTTCAGTCGCTTTTAGCCTCTGTTCTGAAAAGTTGAATTTGTTCCGTAAAATAAAAACAAACGTTCCGTCTGCCTTGCAACACAGCAAACAAAAACAGGGCAGTTCCGGAGCGGGCCACTGTCTCATCACCCTGCTGTCACAGGACACGGTTTTAATTTGCTTTAATCCGCGGACCAGTTCGAGACCCAATTTGCTGTCTGTTCGGGCAGTTCCTTCTCTCCCGACAATTTCATGGCATCCAGGTGCCCTTTTAACATTTCGAGATCATCTTTGGAATCGACATCATACCAGACAGGGAGCAGTTTGAGTGACACTCCCGCCTTTTTTATTTTCGCCACCGTTTGTGCCAAAACTTTTGCACCACTCCAGTGAACCTGTTGGAACAGATCACGGTGGAAATTGCGCAAACCGATCAGGTAGTAGCCACCGTCGGCACTGGGGCCAATGACGCATTCTTTCTGATATAACCATTCAAACGCCTGTTCGATATATTCCCGAGGTAGAGTGGGACTGTCTGAGCCAATCAACACGACTGACTCAGTCTCTGGTGATCGGAAAGCATGTTCGAAGTAGGCGATTATCCTCTCACCCAACTTCCCCTCCGGTTGAGGCCATAATTCCCTGATCGTTGTATCATCTTCACTGTAACCGGGCAGCGTGGTTTGACAAAGGGAATTCGCCCAGTTTGTTGCCTCGGAACTGTTCGGACTGAATCCCAGAATCAATCTGTCGGGCAGTGACTGGAATTTGGCCAGTAAATCTTGAACAAATGCTTCATACAGCCGAGCTGAATTTTCGTAGCCGATCTCACTTCCCAAGCGGGTTTTGACTTTTCCGGCTTCCGGTTCTTTGACAAAAATGCCCAGGACATGCCGTCCGGAATGAGTCTGGTGGCTGTTTTCGGGTGAGATTGGAGGCATTGTAGCTTCTTTGCGGGAAGACGAAATTCGATTTCGTGATAAAAATTGTCATCAAATGATTTGCATCACCTGTCTGATTCAATTTATGCTTATTATAAGCAGAACGAAAGTTCAATTGATATCTCCTCTGCCTGGAATTTATGTCATCTGTTAATTCATTTTTTCCTTTCGTACAGCATCATTCTGGCGGAATGGCCTGATTGATCGAAGCTGGTTATTTGATGCGATCTGCAACGACCGATACTTTTATCGAAGTGGTAAAAAAAAGCGGGCTCATCACCGAATCCCGTTTGCGCGAACGTGTTGCAGAAATCGAGCAGGAATATCAGGGGGAACTGGATAAATTGGCCCTGGCCAGAGGGTTGATCGCCTCCGAAGACTTGACTAGTTGGCAGGCAGAAAAGCTGGTCGCCGGGAAACATAAGGGTTTTTTTCTCGGTAAATACAAGTTGCTCAAACTGCTTGGCCGTGGCGGGATGAGTTCGGTCTATCTGGCGGAGCATTCCGTCATGAAACGGCGATGTGCCATCAAGGTTCTCCCAGCCAGTCGTGTTGACGACTCCTCGTATTTGGGACGTTTTCATCTTGAGGCCCAGGCAGCAGCCGCTTTGGATAATCCGCACATTGTACGCGCTTACGATGTTGATCATTTCAGTGATGGGAAGGCTGAAGTCCATTTCCTGGTAATGGAATATGTCGAGGGAAAAGACCTGCACGAAGTGGTGATCCAGAATGGGCCGCTGTATCCTCTGGATGCAGCCGAGTACATCCGGCAAACCGCGGTTGGTCTGCAACATGCACACGAATCGGGACTGGTTCATCGTGATATCAAACCGGGAAATCTGCTGCTTGACAAAAAAGGAACGGTCAAAATTCTGGATATGGGACTGGCTCGCTTTTTTAACGAGGGCGATGAAGACTCACTCACGATTCAGCATGACGAAAAAGTGCTGGGCACGGCGGACTTCCTTTCCCCCGAACAGGCCATCAGTTCCCATGAGGTCGATGCCCGTTCCGACATCTACAGCCTCGGTTGCACCTTGTACTTCCTTCTGTCCCGACATGTTCCTTTTGAACAGGGCAGTTTGGCTCAGCGGCTCATGGCTCATCAGACCCAGCAACCGCCGCCGCTCACCAGGTATCGTACTGACATCCCGGATTCTCTGTTGAAAATCATTGATAAAATGATGCAGAAGAAAGCGGAGGATCGCTATCAGACTGCGGAGGAAGTGGCTCAGGTTCTGAAAAAATGGATTGCCGAAAACGCGGACGAGAGTTGGCTCGAACAACATTCCGATAATTGGGATACAGATAATTCTCCTGTCGGAAACAGACGGGGGCACGAGGGAGCCGATGCGTCGACATCAATTGCCACTTCCGAAACGGAGTTCGGCGATTTCCTGACAATGATCGGCAAGGAACAGCCCGAAAGTGGTCTTCCTGCTGCTTCAAAGAGCGGAAAGAAAAAAACAGCTTCACAACCAGAAGCCTCCGGAGCCGAACCGGCAAGAAAAAAAGCTTCGTCAAAGCTGAAACAGCAATCATCAAAAAAAATGACGGGATCTCGCAAAGGAGCGGGATCGGTTGATCAATCTCCCTCAGCACGCGGAGCAGGTTCGGCTTCCGGTCAGCAGTCGGCAGGGAAAGCTGCCCCCACCGAAAAAACTCAAGCAGTTTCGACAAAAAAACAGACAGTTTCCCAACCTGCATCTGGCACACGTTCAACAGAGGCGCAGACCGGTTCCGATCCAGCGTCTCACAAGAACGAAACTGAAGGGGTGAGTGCAGAGGCATCAACAGAAGCTGTTGTTGATCAGTTACGCAAAAAACCGGCGATCGTTGCGGGAGCGGGGGGCGTAATTCTTTTACTGCTGGGGTTGATTGGCTGGATGATGCTGGGCAATACTTCTGAGCCAGATAAAACCGCCGAGTCTTCGGTTGTGAAAGTTGAAGAAGATGTTCCGGAAGAAATTCCGATGGAAATGCCGATCGTCGGTGCGACGATGACCGTTGGCCCCAAGGGAGATTTCGAGTCGCTCAATCAGGCGATCAATTATTTGCTCAAGTACAATAATCCTTCTACTTTCGCCAATGGTCGCAAGATAAGAATCATGCCGGGAACGGTGATTAACGAACCGCTGACGATCGTTGATCCCCCTTCTTTTTTTCCGTCGAAGCTTGATATCCTGAACGAAACTGGAACTCTGATTCCCTGGAATTCTCATGATAACAAGCCGATCGTTCATCTGAAAAATGTCGCCGGTGTTTCTCTTTCAAAATTCGATTTCGACGCCTCGAAGTGTGACACCGCGATCCGTCTCGAGGGACGATGTTCCGGCACCCGGGTTATCGGTTCGAAAATTCGCGATTTCAAACAGTCTGGAATCGATCTGGTCGGTGCTGCAGGGCTGTTTACCAGCCAGATTTCTTTCACCTGGAACGAATTCACAACGAACAGTTTTTCTGCCGCTGCCGTACGTATCAAAGAAGGGCCTGAAAACATCGAGGCATTGACAATTCAGAACTGCAGATTTATTGGGCCGATGAGAGCGGGACTTGAAGCGGAAACAGATTTCTTTCGCTTTCTCAATATAAAAGAAAACATATTCTACCAGACAGATACCGGAATTTCCTTCGTGGCCACAACGCCGCCGATGCTGGACTCCGTTATCATTTCGAACAACACTTTTTTCAACAATAACATCGCGATCCGCTTTTCTCAGGCTCCCGATCCATCGAGCACGGAAATCGGCCTGCTGAGAAATCTCTTTTATGGGTCGAAACAGGAAGACCTGGTTGTTGCCAAGGGTTACGATTCCGGAAAGTTCAAGGCGATGCTGTTGAAAAAGTATCCGGGCGCTTTCGAGAACTGGACGACGCATGCACCGCAGCCGAATGCTTCGAAAGCCCAGAATATCCTGTTTGGATACCGCGGGGTCCAGGGAGTGAAGGATATGAAGTTCGTCGCTTCCAGGCCTGGCTCCGGTTTCATGAAACCAGCAGGTGGGAAAGGCCGTCTGGAACAGATCGAGTCGGATCTCAAAACGTATGTTGGAGCCGTTTCTCCGTAATGCTTTATCGTTTGGGCTTCAGGCTTCACTGCAGAAAGGCGACCTGACCCAATTCGCGTCAGAGCCAGAAGCCAGAAGCCAGAGAAAAGCCCGGCATCAAGCTTATGAATTGATGCTGAATCCCTTTCAGTATTTTTTACCTGCAAAGTGCCACAAACGCCACACGCCGATTGTTGCTTGCAGTATCAAGCCGCTTTTCTGCCTGTTTTCCATGCGTTCTGTTCTCTGGCCGATCGCACAGCCCTGGAAAGTCCGCTGACAACCTGTTCAATTTGAGAACGTTCCAACTCCGCAAAAATTGGTAAAGCCATGATATCTTCACTCAGTTTTTCAGAAACGGGAAATTGTCCTTTTTTGTAACCGTGATGGGCAAAACAGGGTTGCAGATGAAGTGGTTTGGGGTAGTAGACGGCACAGCCGATCTTCTGCTCGCGCAAGGAATTCAGGACGGCGTCTCGCAAGCCTTCCTGGACACGAACGCAAAACTGGTTGTAGACATGTCTGCGGGCAGGAAGTGTTTGAGGGAGTTGAATCGCATCTTCCAGATTTTCATTCTCGCATAATTCTTCATACCAGCCGGCGTTGCGCTGTCGTCCCTGTGTCCATGAATCGAGATGTCGCAGTTTGACGGAAAGGACAGCAGCCTGCAAGGCATCGAGACGGCTGTTCATTCCAACCTCCAGATGCTCGTAACGGCCGGCATCGCCATGAACGCGTAAACGACGCATACGTTCTGCCAACTGGGCATCATCGGTCGTTATCATGCCTCCGTCGCCCGCTCCTCCCAGATTCTTGGTGGGAAAGAAGCTGAAACAGCCAACTGTTCCGAGCACACCGGCTCGACGTCCCTGGAATTCAGCTCCGATTGCCTGGGCAGCATCCTCGATGACAACGAGATCATGCTTGACTGCCAACCGGCAGATCGTATCCATTTCAGCACATTGTCCGTAGAGATGAACAGGCAGGATCGCCCGTGTTCTGGGAGTGATGGCGGCGGCGATCGCGTCCGGATCGATATTGAAACACTCCGGCTTGACATCTGCAAACACTGGAATGGCTCCCACTCGTTCAATACAACTCGCAGTGGCGAAGAAAGAAAAGGGAGTGGTAATCACCTCATCACCGGGGCCAATATCAAGGGCTTTTAACGCCAAAATAAGGGCATCCGTTCCTGAAGCGCAACCTATGGCATAACGGGAATCGCAATAATGGGCGATTTCCTGTTCGAGATTGGATACGTCTTCTCCGAGCACGAAACCCTGTGACTCGAAAACCCTTTGTACCGCTTCATCAACTTCCTGTTTAATGCTCTGGTATTGTGGCTTCAGGTCGATTAACGGAACCGGATTATCGGCAGGCTGATGAAATGGAATAGTCGATGGGGCTTGCGAGTTCATGTGCGACTCCATTCGCGGGGACGACTCCAGAAAGGACTTCCGAAATCGGCGTGGTGACAATGTACGACGAACCTGACAGCCGGGTCTCAGTCCTTCGTGGAAGAAAACCGGTAAGGCTCCCGCAACCTAAAATGATTCATGTTTTATGTCAATAGGAAGCATTCAAGAGGGACTCAAACCTCTATTTCAGAAGTAATAATAAACGAGATAGGCGGAAAAAAGCCTTGCTGTACCGCGATCGACCGTTCGAGACGAAGGGGTTTCCCCTTTTGAAATATTTACAATCGGATGCCGTGGCCAAACTTTGCAGCTTCCCGATATCCGATCGGTTTTGAGAACTGCAAAATCAGCATGCTACACAGCTTGCACAAGTTGCGGCATGAAACGTCGGGTATCCATCAGTCAAGCTGCCGAACTTCCTAATCTGTCCTCCCACTGCTATCCCTCACAAACCCCTCTATTCTCCCAATCAGAAAAATTTTTGCAAATGCCATAATAGTTGTAAATATCCCTTGTGCTGATAAATTGCCTCAATTATCATTCTTGTCACGGATGCAGGTGTCAATTCGTTAAGGTAATCCTCTTTGTTAAATTTTTGCAGACCTCCCATATTACCGGGTTGGTTTGAGAGTTTACGGAGAGGGGCGTAGTGGCACCTGTATAAGTTGTGGCTCTCACGTTGAGAGTCATGCTTGTGTGTTGTTTTTTTCTGCAGGACAGGCAACGTAAGGAGAAGTTTTATGAAGAGTGTTCAGTGTTTGGCGGTGGCTGCTGTTGCAGCTTTGATGTTTGCCCTCACTGGTGATGTACAGGCTCGACATCACCACAGTTCGGGCTCCCACGGTTCTTCTGGTGGTTATCACCATAGCTCTGGAAGTCACGGTTCATCGGGAAGTTATGGTTCAAGCGGGGGACGTCGCGTTATTCGTCGTGCTCTGCGTCACGGTTCTTCTGGTGGTTATCATCACAGTTCAGGTTCAACTGGGTCTTCTGGTGGTCATCGTCACAGCTTTGGCTCATTCGGTGGGCGCCGTCATCACCACAGTTCAGGCAGCTTTGGCTCATTTGGTGGACGTCGTCATCATCACCACAGCTCAGGCAGCCACGGATCTTCCGGCGGAAGTCGTGGTTAATTCCACCTGTAATAGCTGAATTCATTTTGACTTACTGCGTTACAGTAAGTTGAATTGAAGATTAATTGCATAAGGGCGGGGAACTTTGGTTCCTTGCCCTTTTTCTATTGTGCAGCGATTGGTTTTGCCGCCGATTTTCTTTCGACTGTTGATCGTACGGTGCAACCTGGATGTTCAGGGGCAGTGAGCCATGAGCCGATGGGCCAGTACAGTGAGCGCCAATCACCTGACAAAAGAGGTCTTCACCTCGAAAAACGATTCAATGTATACTGCCGGTGTTTTAGATCGGATGACTGTTATCGACCTGAAAAGAGCGTGAGCCGTTCGTCCGGGCTGTTTTGCATCCTGATGTTTTCACTGTTGCATTATCTCCGGTATCGTGTCCGTTGAGATTTTTTATGAAATGATGCGGAGTGAATTGCGTTTTTGTCCGTTAAGTAGTACTAGGCGTTCAATTTTTGGGGAGTTATCCGTTTTGCGGAAAGGAATCCGATGCGGATCATAGCAATTATGAATCAAAAGGGAGGCGTTGGTAAAACGACTTCCAGTGTCAATATAGCGGCCGGCCTATCCAGGCAGGGCAGGCGGGTCTGTCTGTTGGATCTCGATTCACAGGGGAATTCATCGGCTCACTTGGGGGTTGATCTGAACGCACGGATGAGTACGATCTACCAGGTTTTTTCGGGTCAGAAAAAATTGCGAGAAGTGACGCAGTTGGTCAAGAAAAATTTATGGCTCGCTCCAGCCAATATCGATTTGGCAGCCGTGGAAGTGGAATTGGTGGATGCTCAGGGGCGGGAATTCATTTTGAAACGGGCAATCGAAGCCTTCACGGAAGAACTCGAAACCGAGTTCGATTATGTGATCATGGACTGTCCCCCGGCGTTGAATACGGTGACGATTAACGCACTGACTGCTGCAACGGAAATGTTTATCCCTGTCCAACCTCATTACCTTTCTTTGCAGGGGCTTTCCCGTCTGTTGGAAACGACAGCGCTTATCAAGCGTCGCCTCAACAGGAATCTGACGATTACGGGTATTATGCTCTGTCTTTATGAAACCGGGACGAGGTTGGCAGCCGACGTGACCGATGACCTGCTCCGTTTCCTGGATGAGAGCGATCCCGCTTCTGCCTGGGCGAACGCTCGCATTTTCAATAGTCGAATCCGCCGTAATATCCGCCTGGCCGAAGCTCCCAGTTTTGCCCAATCGATTTTCGAGTACGCGCCAGATTCTGCCGGAGCCCATGACTACGCGAATCTTGTCGAGGAAATTATCGCGGATGAAGATCGAATGTCCGCCTCCAAACCATTGGCAGCCTGACTCGAATCATTCGCGGGCAATCGCTATTCGTTCGCCAGTACGATGCCGAGTAGAGGTGAAAGTCTGTTTTGGAATCCCGGCGAAACAACTGGCGTACCGGAGACCGGGGGGTCGCTTTTATCGTTGAGTGGACTGGCGTTATGATAACGACTACATTCCTGCTGTGAGCGCATCAAGATGTCGGCAGAAGTGGTCGGTTAGCACTTCGCAATAGGTTTCGGGGTAAGACTCCAGCACGGCGCGTACCGCTGTTCCAAGTTCCGGATCGGTTAGAGTGGAACCGAAGGTGCAATGCAGGATTTGACGTCCCGGCTCGGTAAAGCCCTGCCCCTGCGGCACATCGGCCCAGCATTCGAGGTACGTTTGTTCGAGTTCCTTCGCATCAAGCTGGTTCTCAGCGGGGACACTCTCATTCGTTGCAGAGACGTGATAGGTCGCCTTGTCCACGTTGTACCGGCTTCGTCCAAATTGAATAATGCGACGAAAAAGCGGTTCGTCGTGCCGGGCCACCACTCTCAGCGCTTCCAGATAGCTCGTTCCCGCTGTCTTTACGTGAAAGCGTCCTTTCGTCGCTCGCGCCAGAACAGTGTACATCGAAAGCTTGTCCGAACCGGAATGCAGACTCAGTTTGTATGGTCCCAGTAACTCGGCGATGGCGGCGTGATCATTGAGTGACGCTTCCAATGTCGGGATATCTCCCTTGTAATCGACTCCCTTTTCCAATTCACCGATGAAACGGGGAGCAAGGCTGACCAGCTTCATGCCCGCTCGCAGGCATTGATCGGCGATAATGTAGTGCTCCGCGAGTGTGGTGGGCTGATCGGTTTCATCAACTGATAATTCGATTTCGTAATCGAGATCCTTCGTCTGATGCACCGCTTTAATGTAATCGCCAAGCTCAATGGCCCGCTTGATGGCTGAACCGTATTTGACGGCTGCCCGCATGCAGATCTGTTCCGTCAGTTCAATTTTTGTTCCTGTGGGCAGACTGATCGATTTTCCCAGGTAGCTTTCATACCACGGTGCAGCTTCGCGGTTCAGCATGAATTTATCACGTAACGTCGGTTCGTCGTAATCGTCCGCTTTCTGGTCAACCTCATCGGAAGGATCAATGGTGAAGAAGGTGAAACCGGCAGCGGCGGTTGCGTCGACATCTTCCGGTGTTTTCAGGTGATCAGCGTCTGCGCCGATACGACCTTCCCAACCGGCTTGTTTCGCCCCGGTGAGGGCATCATTCATCACCTGTTCGGGAGTCCGGCCGGTGCGTGTCATTTCCCGTATCGATTGCTGCGGAAAAATCGGCTCAATTCTTCCACCGGAACGCTGCATCGCTTTGACATGCCCCGGAGTAGCCAGGCCGATTCGATCGCCAAATCCAAAACTTGGTGACAGGCCGAGCGTCACGCATTTTTGTTGATCGTCCATTTTTCACTCTCTTTTTTATTCTCTGTTTTTTTATTCTCTGTTTACTGTGTTCGAAAGTACCTATTGAAGGTTTCAATCGTCTTTGCAGCCGCTGTTTCAGAATCGGGAAGCGGGAATGCTTCTGCGGAAAGGTATCCGTCATAACCTGTATCACGCAGAGCAGTTGCGATCGGTGCATAATCGATATGTCCCAATCCGGCTGCCTGCCGGTTTGAATCGACAAAATGAACATGGCCGATTTTCCCCGCTCCGCTGCGAATGGCAGCGGCGATATCCGCTTCTTCGATGTTCATGTGAAACAGGTCTGCCAGCAATTTGACATTGTCCGTTGCAAGCCCAGTGAGAAAATCAACGCCATGCTCCATTGTTTTGATCAGGTTGGTTTCATATCGATTGAGCGGCTCGTAAATGAGCGGGACGCCATTTTCTGCCGCGTAGGAGCCAAGTTCCCCCAGGGCTTCCCCAAGCAGTGCGAATGCTGTATCGGAATCAACTTTTCCTCCCCATCGTCCCTGCATGGAACCGACAATCGCCGGGGCATCGAATGCGGCACCGAAATCGATCATCTGACGAATAAAATTTCTCGCGTCTTTTCGTTTTCCTGGATCAGAGTCGGTCAGGCTCAGGCCATGTTTGACCATCCCTCCACCTGTTCCGACAGCAGCGAGTTTCAACTGATGCTTTTCGAGAAGAACGGCCAGTTCAGCTCTATCGACCGCATCCGATGAAGGAGCGAAAATTTCAATCGCATCGAATCCAAGCGAGGCAGCGCGTTCACACGCCAGGGGAATGCCATCCCAAAAGACGAAAGGCCCTCCCCGGGCTTGTTCGACAAGGCTGATTGTTACTGCTGATTTAATCATCGGGGGGCTTCCTTGAATAGGCATGAATATGAATCTGGGATATTCTGCTGGAACTGATTCCAAACTGCCGGGCTGTGCGTCATTATGGGAGTTCGATCATGGCCTTGATCACGCCTGATTCCGGCCTTGTAAACGATTCAAACTCATCAATAACAGTCTCGAAAGATGTTCGATGGGTAATCCAGGGGGCTGTATCGATCGTGCCATTTTCGATCAGGCTGATGATGCGTCTGAAGTCATCAGGCAAAGCATTACGGGAGGCTTTGATCGTTATTTCCGGTTTGTGCAAGAGGGGATGTGGGAACGAGATATCAGCTGTCGTAATACCAACATAAACGAGTGAGCCGGTATGAGCCACATAATTCAGGGCGTTGGCCATCGAGACATGATGACCGGTAGCATCTATGACAACAGCGTATTTGTCACCCGCGGTCATCTGCTGAATTTGTTCGAGTTCACTGCCATCCCCCTTGAATTGGATCGTGTGTGAAACGCCATAGGTTTTGCGGCAGAAATCGAGTCGCGATTCGATTCTGTCCATGACGGTAACGTTTGCTCCAGTGAGGCGAACGAATTCCAATGTTGCCAGTCCGATGGGGCCGGCACCGATAATGAGAACCTGATCTTTTTCCTTTGGTGCTCCTCGATCACAGGCGTGACAACCGATCGCCAATGTTTCGACCAATGCGAGTTGTTCATAAGTCAGTTTTGTCGAAGGATGCAGTTTATCGGCGCGAATCAGCAGACGTTCGCATAGTCCGCCATCTGTCATCACTCCGATAACTTCCAGAGACTCGCAGCAGTTGCTGTTTCCTTTACGGCAGGCGTAACACTGGCCACAATTCATGTAGGGCTCGACGCTGCAGCGGTCTCCCGGTTTGACATTGGTGACGCCACTTCCAACTTCAAGCACTTCAACGCCCAATTCATGACCGGGGATACGTGGATAACTGAAAAAGGGCATTTTTCCGAGATAGCCACTGTAATCGGTACCACAAATTCCCATGCGGTCAGTTCGTACCAACGCTTCTCCCGGGCCGGGAGATTGTGGCGCATCGATCTCGATCTGTTCAAAATGTCCTGGCTCTTTAAGCTGGATCGCCTTCATTGTTTCTTCCGTATTGCTTTTTCCGTAAGTTTCTGTTGCCAATTTCGTGTTGTCTACTTTGTACCACTAACGGTTAAAGTTTACGAACGGTGCGAAAACTTTTGAAAATTCCATTTTGGTTACGGCGGTCAGGACAGACCAGCCGTGCTGGGTTGTCTGCAACCGCCTTGGGTATTCCGGGATCATTCCACAATCGGTTCGTCGTTGTTTTCGGGACGCCCCTCAATATAAAACCAATTATGAATCGGTTTGAGGATATCAAGCACCTCGGCTAACAGATCCTCATCCATTGGCTGTTCCGACCAGTCAACCCATTGGGCGATCCTCTCCGGATTGGCAGAGCCGGTAACGCACGTCGTGAAATCCGGATTGGCCAACGAAAACTGCAGGGCCAGTTGGGCAATGTCAACCCCCTGTTTCGCGCAGTGTTCAGCCGCCCGTTTGACGACCTCGCGAACTTTGGGCGTTGCCTTGTGCCAGGCGGGAAGCGGAGCGTTTGTGAGCAATCTCGCTGAAAACGGAGCCGCATTCATCAACCCGACTCCCTTTTCTTGACAGATAGGCACAAGCTCGAGCGCCATATCGTTTTGCAATGTGTAATGGTTATAGGTTAGCAGGACGTCGATTGCTGTGTTGGCAAGTATGTACTTGAACATTTTCATGGGATAACCGCTGACGCCGATAAAGCGGACTTTCCCCTTCTCCTGTTGTTTCCGTAGCGCGGGGATGGTTTCCTCGACGATTTGCGACATTTCCACAAATTCCAGATCGTGGCATAGAACAATATCGAGGTAATCAACCTTCATCCGTTCCAGTGAGATATCGACACTTTCTTCGACACGTCGGGCAGAAAAGTCGAAGTGTTGTCCTGCATAACGTCCCAATTTTGTGCCCAGGTAGTAGTTATCCCGTGGGATTTCCGGCAAAACGCGCCCCAGCAGCATTTCACTCATACCTCGTCCGTAAAACGGCGACGTATCGATAAAATTCATTCCGCGTTCAATCGCCACCTGGACGCTGCGAAGCGCCTCATTCAAATCGACTGTCCGAAATTCCTGCCCCAAAGAGGAAGCCCCAAAAGAGAGCCTGGTCAGTTCGATGCCGGTTTTTCCGAGAGGTCTTTTTTCCATCGCCGTTCTTCCTGTTTGAGAAAGAAACTTTCCAGTGAATGTTTCGATGCCTGTTCGCTTTTGATACCAGAGTGGGCATCGCCCAGAGGGGGATTATGCGATATCTACTGCAAATTCGAATGGCAGGACTTTACATTTACCTGTCAATAATTAACCTAATTACATGAAAGAATTAGACTCGCCGGCTGAACTTCCCGGATTTGTTTCACGTCAGGTGACTGAGGCTCGCCGTTTTTTTCACAATCTTAATGCCAGTCGGAACCTGCCTCTGGAAGTGATCTGCGGGGGCGTTGAGAAGATGCAGCCGGAGTATGTCATTGATCGTCAGGATTTCCCGTATTACGCCATTGAATTGGTGACCGAAGGGGAAGGGACGTTGATTCTTGGCGGCATCGAATACCGCTTGGCGGCCGGTTCCGTATTTGCGTATGGTCCGGGGGCTTCACATATCATTCGCAGTCATCCTGAAAATCTGATGCGAAAATATTACCTCGATTTTGTAGGAACTTGCGGAAATAAACTGCTCCGGGAGTCCAAATTGAAATCGGGGGCCAAAAAGTACACGGCTTTTGCGGTCGGGGGTGTGCACGAGTTGATCGAGCTGTTTGAGTTGCTGCTGAGAAACGGGATGGGCAGCGGGCCTGTTGTGCCGGCCATTTGTGCTTCACTGACCCGGCTTCTTTTTTTGAAGATTCAACAGCTGAGTCTGCCGCAGCGAATTGCCATGCCGAAGTCCTATGCAACTTTTGAACGGATTCGTCGTTATATCGATGAGGAATTTCTGCAGTTGCGTTCAGCCCGGGATATTGCGTTGCATTGTGGGGTAAGCCCCGTGCATCTCTCCCGTCTGTTTGGACGTTTTTCCGATTGCGGTGCATATCAATATTTGCTCCGTCAGAAAATGAATTATGCGGCTGGTCTGTTGATGGAAGAAGGTTTAATGGTCAAGGAAGTGGCCCTGAGATTGGGATTTACAGACCCTTTCCGGTTTTCTCGTTGTTTCAAACGGATTTACGGCATATCCCCCAACCGAGTGAATTATATCGATCGATAATACCTGGGATTACCGGACTGCAATACGGCGCGCCATACCGAGTCGTGAAACAGCCCCGGGTAGCTGTATCTGTTTTGTATTTCAAACAGAAGCGTGGTATGGTGACGAAGTTGTTTTCCCGAAACAGGAGTCTTTTTGATGTATTCCCACGATGATGTATTACCATGACGATGAAGAATGAACCACTGGAAGATGTCCTGAGAGAAAAACGGGATCGTTTGCTGGAAAATCTGTCACAGTCCGGTCGCGTTGCTGTCGCCTATTCGGCTGGAGTCGACAGCACGGTATTGGCAAAGGCAGCGAGAACAGCTTGTGGCGATAACGCGCTGGCTGTGATTGCGGAAAGTCCGTCGTTACCATCAGGAACGATTGAAGAAGCTACCGAGTTGGCGGAACTGATCAAGATTCCGCTGGTTGTCCTGCAGACGGAAGAATTTTCCGATCCAGACTATCGCGCGAATTTGGGGAATCGATGCTATTTCTGTAAGGACACGCTTTATCGCCTGATCGAGGAAAATCGGTCGCAATTGCAGTACGATGTTGTTGTCAACGGGGCCAATGTCGATGACCTCAGCGATCATCGCCCCGGTCATCTTGCAGCCGAACAGTATCAGGTGCGAAGCCCATTTGTTGAAGCGGAAATTTCAAAACGTGAAATTCGCGAACTGGCAAAGTATTGGAAATTGCCGATCTGGAACAAGCCCGCTTCTCCCTGCCTTTCCAGCAGAATTGCATATGGCCTGGAAGTGACGGCGGAACGGGTAAAACGTGTCGATCGTGCAGAAAGTTTTCTGAAAGAACAACTCGACATCGGGGAATTGCGAGTCCGCCACGAGCATCACGATTTGGCTCGA
>JALTOP010000204.1 GCA_027000105.1 Planctomycetaceae bacterium
ACCGAACAATGTTTTCGCATCGAAGGGAATCACGTTTCCTTTCTCGTCAACAGACTGGATGACCGCAACTGTTTCCTTGTATTTTCGTCTGCAGAACGGGCAGGTGTCCGGATCGTGTCCGGGCCCTCCATGATTGCTCTGATCCTGCCCGGCTTCAGTTATCCAAAAAGTGGCGTAACCATCAACCCACCACTGGTTCAGATCGCGGGCCCCCACTTTCCCGGAAATGATGAATTCTTCGCCTTTTTCTGATGCCTCTCTGGCTTGTTTGATGGGGATCGATTCACCGGGAGACTCCGTCAACACAGCTTTCTGGCGAATGGCAACAATTTTGGGATCAGTCTTTTCTGCACAACCGGAAATAACCAGAAACAGCAATGCTACCGAAAAAAGACAGCTGATTGGATGGGGCGACATGACGAAAATTTCTCTCTCCAAATCCTCTTTGTTACAACGATTGCTTGTCTCGACGACAAGCAGATTCACGAACCACTACCGGTTGATGCCGGGGTAACTCCGCTTCCTCGGATAGCGGTTCTTCGGCTAGCAGTTCTTCAGAAGGCAAACAGAACAGGATAACAGGACTCATACTGCTTACATCCTTCTGCATGCAGAGTCGCATTATTTCCCTTTCGGCTTTTCCTCGGGAGTCGTTTGAGGTTTCTGTTGGGATATCGGTTTCGAAGTCTCCTGGGGCGTCTCTTTTGAACTGGTTTGATGGGCCTTTTCAGGCGACTCATCCGGTTTTGCTTCCTTCTTTACCGCGTTTTGAAGTACCGCCAGGGCTGAATCTATCTTTTTTTCGAGGTCTTCATATTTGATTTCTTTCTTTTCGTGGAAGACACTATCTATCTGGGTATAGGCGTCAAACAGATCCTCTTTTGCTTTTTTAACCGCGGTCAACTGTTCTTTACCGAGCGAGGCCTTTTCGGCCAATTCACCAATATCTTCCAGAAGGTGCCCAATCTGGTGCAAGGGATCGTGCGCGGCGTCTTTATTGTCGCTGGTAAAAGCGTCTCTAATGATATTGTGCAATTTTTCGAGTTGTTGAACCGCCTCGGCGTAGGTTTCAGGGTGTTCTCCATCACCATGATCATGGTGATGGTCGTGCCCGTGATGATCGTGCGTCGCCTGCGCATCCGGTGTGCTGTTTTTTTCTTGTGTGGGTGAGGCTGGTTGACAGCCAGTCATGATGACAGGAGCAACAGCCGGGATGAGTGCAAAAAAGATGGTAAATAAATATTTCACGATTTGTTTTCTCCGTTTATTTCGATGAATGGGATTTCAGTGCTCTTTCCCTGAAAAACAGGCCGGTATTACCGCCAGGCAGACCGGTCTGATACAGCCGACACCCCGTCAATCTGCACATCCGACGAACCCCGGAGATGCGTTCAGAAGACAAACCACTCCTTCCCCAGCGAAAGGAGCGACGACTCCAGCAGGAAACGGGTTAAATAAAAAGGTATCAACAAGCGACTTCTGCGTTTATCATAAATGAGAAGCAGCGGTGATCAATGCGAAGTCGACTGATTTTCTGAGATGGGCGGCAAGTATTATGCTCATCGGGTACAGATGAAACGGGAAGCTTGATTGAATTTCATCGGCACGCCTCAGCGGGGTAGCCCGCGCCCGCCAGGAACTTTCACCCTGCGAAGATGTTCTGAGTGGCGAGTTGTTGGCGATGGAACATGTCCGCCGCGACGCCAACGTGTACATCGATTCGATTGGCTTGCCGCCTTGTTCTCAACTGCAGCGATACGAACAGGAAGCCAACCGCCAGAAATATTACGCCTGCCGCTATGCATTAGCAGCGAAATCTCACCGAACAACAAGACGTAAACGCCTGGTAGAACTCGGAATAGACCCCGAAATTATCAAATCCGTTTACCCCAAACCCTCGCCACACTAACCGGCATCAACAGAACCTGACGCTGTCCAGCTAAATAATGTTCTGCAGCCTGTTCTCAGGGCGTCTGTAAAGTTAAACTGATCAGTGTGCCCCTTGGGGACGGAAATTGCACGTGTGACGTAGTGGATGGTGGCAAAGCGGCTTCCTGTTCCCTGATTGCTTCCCTTTCCACTTCAATACGACCGGGATAATTTCCCTGAAAAATGGAACTGGCTTGAATGTTGAAGGAAATCCCTGGTTTCGGGAGGTGACGTTCGCTTTCCGCGTGATCGAGGCCTACTGAAATCAGCGATGTGATTCAGTCTTGATTCTACAATTGGACTTGATTCTGCGACTGGAACGGGTCAGCTGTCCTGCCGGCCTCTGACTGTTTTCTTCTGGAGATTGAAACGTGGACCTGGATTCTCTGATATCGGTTACGAGTGGTTGGCTTGATGGAAGTGGACCACAAAGCGATGTCGTCATTTCATGCAGAATTCGTCTGGCCCGAAATCTGGCCCAATTTCCTTTTTTATCCCGTGCAGATGACTTCGAGCGGGCAGAGATAGCAAACTTCATTCGTGAAGCTGCCTTCAAAAATCTGGCACATTGCGAGGAACGGCAGGCCGATTTCAAACTTGATTATGACGATCTGCTTTACATCGATGTAGACGATATCTCGCCGATCGATCGCCAGTTTCTAATGGAACGGCAATTGATTTCCAGGGAACTTTCCGAATCTCACGGGGCACGCGGTGTCGTCATTGGGGATCGTCAACAGACCAGTTTGATGATCAACGAAGAAGACCACATTCGTATGCAGGTGCTGCGGAATGGATTCAATCTGGATGAGTGCTGGTCTGAAATCAATCAGGTCGATGATGCGATCGAAAACGAAGTCTCTTTCGCTTTTCATGAACAATTTGGCTACCTGACGGCTTGCCCAACCAATGTGGGGACGGGTATTCGAGTCAGCGTCATGCTCCATTTACCGGCACTGGTCCAAACGCGGGAAATAAGAAAAGTTTTTCAGGCGATGCAGAAAATGAACCTGGCTGTCCGGGGACTGTACGGGGAAGGGTCTCAGGCGATGGGAGATTACTATCAAATCTCCAACCAGATTACACTGGGAAAAAGCGAAAGCCAGATTATCGAGATGATTAAAGCGGAGGTTCCCCACATTATCGATTATGAACGCCGGGCGAGAGAAGCACTGATGGCAGAAAACAGGGCGAAATTGCACGATCAGGTTTCACGAGCTTACGGCATTCTACGAAACGCCCAAACAATCAGCTCTGAAGAAACCCTGCATCTACTCTCCAGTTTGAGAATGGGTGTGAATCTCGATCTGATTAACATTCCGGAGATACCGCTTGCCAACGAAATTCTTATCTACACGCAACCTGCCCACCTGCAGAAAAAATACAACAGGGAAATGAACTCCCAGGAGCGAAATGCCCATCGGGCAGACTATCTACGGGAAAGATGGACCGATGCAGAAATCAATCAGGGAGATTCATAACTCATCGATCTTGAAAAACCTGTTTTGGAGGGATTTCAGTCAGCAACGTCCCTCTGTTTTGAGACTATTTGCCCACGGGCCATCTTCGCCAAACATAAAAACCACTTCGGGAAACGCGAAGCACTTCTCTTGCCAAGCATTTGCAGGCGTTTGAGAAAAGCGGGTAGCCCGACCACTTTTAGTGGTCGGGTTGCATAGCAACAAGATGTATGCGCCATGCGGGTTCCCTCTTCACTGAAAGTAAAATAATAAATGGGATGCACATGGCGCGTCCATCTTGTGCCTGTAGGCACTCTACCGCTAAAAGCGGCAGGGCCACCCGTGTGCCGATGCCTCTCTTTTCCCAGTGTTGCAACCACCCTCGGTTCGCTGCACTGTTTGGGGCTTAAAATTCGTACGGCGTATCCTTGATTACGGCATAGTTTACTTCCGCTTGGTTGAGTTCTGATTCGAACACATCCCAAAAAGATCGGGCAATCGTGGTAATCGCCGGTTGCCCCGACCTGTAAAACTTCACAGGTGGATCGTCCCCCATATCGTCGAAAAACATGAGTTGTTCTTTTTGTCTCACGGCGAATACGAAAGCCGATGGATGTAATTCGGCGTTGAACTCTTCGTAATCAGTAACGATTTCTTCTGCGATTGGGCGTAGGGAAAGTACGCCAGGATAAAACATGTCGATGTCACGCAGAAATCGCCCAGCCTTGTGTCCAAATGCCGCCATGAATTCTCGGTACGGAATTGGTAACTCGCGTTTTGCTACGCAGGCGATCGCGTTGAGTTCCTCATCTGAACAACCCACGATGGCGTTTTTAGCTGCTAGGCCAGACGAAATCAGTCGATCGTAGATTTGTTTAGTTGTAATCATAGGTGTTTACGGAAGTCTTGGCTGGATGAGCCTGCTTCCGTCCTTCCAAACTAACTCCAAGGTCAAGTTGGGACGATACTTGTGGAAATTCGCGATAACTGCTTGGCACGAATCGCAAAACGGCAGTTCCGAATACAACCGCAGGGTTCCGCGAGTCTCCGCCGTGGTCAAAGACAACATCCGTTCCAGAATCTTTGCCTCCGCATCGACATCGCGAAGGAAATTGCCAGCACCGTCGAGTTCACGGAAAACCCAGCCAATAAAGTGGCTGCGCCACCAGCATTAAATCACGTCAATTTCACCATGACAGAGTCCATCTTGAACATCAACCTCGAACACGAGGTCTTCCTCCGATCGAATGTCGTATGTTCGACAACGAATCTTCGTGGGTGATACATCTTCAATGACCAGCTCACTCCAAGCGATTCGATCCGTTTCCCAGACAAGTCCCTTTTGCCCATACGCACACAATGTCGTGTCGTCTGCGAGAACCAACAAGCCAGCGGAAGGAATGACGTGAACGCTTTTTACAGGCACAGCACGTACACTTTCAAATAGACCCGGTTACCCTTCTCGAACCATGTAGCCGTCGCCATCAGATACGACTACGACCAAGTCACTTTCCGGTAGCGGAACAATCGCCCTTGTTCGCAACTGACCGTTGTTGCCAAACGCAAACACGCCTGTCCATTCTTCTGCTTCGCCAAGTCCAAACGTCACTATCAACCCGTCATGCCCGCCGTCGGTGCGACCCTCCGGAATGTAATAACGTGTACCCGTTGGCAAGATGTCTTGCTTCATGATGGGTGCATCAGGCCTCAATGAATAATCTTCAACGTTCATAGCTCCACCTACTTATTTGGCCTGAAGAAGCGGTGCATGATGACTTCCGTTCGGTCCGAAGGTGATGGACGGTGAAAATCTCGAACACTCCTCCCTTGTCATTCTAAGCGCCGGGCATGCGATACTGTATCGAATCCGCACCCAAGCCTGGCTTCGCTTGTTTGAAGAAGTTGGGAATGCGGGTTTTCGTTCCTTGAGAGAAGATGACATCGTTTAAGCTCTCCGGGAAGTGTGGAATGGTCCTGTTTCCTCGCCGCGTCTGGTCAATTCACGCGCAGAATAAATCCGACTCGGTTCGCGCCCT
>JALTOP010000205.1:0-993 GCA_027000105.1 Planctomycetaceae bacterium
TTGATACCCGAGAGGTTCCGAACGAGTTTTCAATCGTTACTCGATGTTTTTCTGAAACGACCAGATTTTTTCCAGTTGAGGTGGCAGGGAACGAATCTGATTGACCCTGCAGATGGTGTTGAAGGGACAGCGTTCGATGCATTTTTCGTTTGTTGAATAGACGGGGAATTCGCCCTGTCGGATTGACTGCACCATGGCCGGGAGAACGTTTTCCAACATTTCTTCCCAATGAGCGAGAGTTTCTTCGGCGAGTTGCTGGGGGCCTTTTTTACTATTTCTGACAAACTTCGCTACATACCCCTTTTCCTTGATTCCCCAATAACCGACCTGCCAGGGGGTTGCATTTTCTCCCAACAATTTGAGTCTCATCACGGCGACCGCGTACAGGGCGAGTTGCAGGCTTGTTCCAGCGGAGATGTCTTCGTTTTTCACGCTCGGGATTTTTCCGGTTTTGTAATCGATCACGGTAAACAGTTCCTGTCCGTCCTTGTAACCGACATCGATGCGGTCGATCCGTCCTTCGATATTGATCTGTTGGTCGCCCTTGCCGAACTGGATCGCGGGGAGAGTTTCTGCAGAATCGTCCGACTTATCCGACTCGACCGACTCGATCGACTCGACCGATTCTCGATCGTTGCCGAAGGAGAGTTCGCGGAAGCGGGTCTCCGGTATCTGTTCCCATATTGGCAGGAGATCATCGACATAGGAGCGGCTCTGTTCGCAGTAGAGTTCCGCCCATTCGGCGAGCAGTTTTCGTTCGATTTGATCCAACGCGGTTTGCAGTTCACTGCGGGGGTAGTTGATGTCGAATTTTTCGGCGAGCAATTCGAGAAACTTTTCAGCCAGCCGGATCGAGTTTCCTTCTTCCGATTGTTTGAGCAATTCGGAGAGGTCATTTTCGTGCAGACGGGAAAGCAGATCGTGAATGATATTCCCCCGGCGGGCGTGATCGGTGGCGAGTTTCGGATTCTCGACAGGTGACAACTTCAGCAC
>JALTOP010000205.1:1003-5386 GCA_027000105.1 Planctomycetaceae bacterium
CTTCAGCACCGATTCGATAAAGAACCGGAAGGGGCATTCCGCGTAGGACTCCAGCTTTGTTGCGCTGAAGGTGTAGTCCGGATTGTAATGTTCGCGCAGGGCCTGCAAATTTTCCGGGATGCCAAGCAGGCCTTCGAATGTTGAAAAGCCGGGCTGTTCAAAGCGAAAGGCGTTCATTCTGGCTGCTGCCAACAGGGAGTCGGCGCTGTTTTTTTCTGTCGGGTTTTTCTGCCACCATTTGAGCAGGGCGGGTTGTGCATCGAAAATCTGTTGCACGGCGTTCATGCGCACTTCGGAGCGTGTCAACAGGTCGTCGGTATCCGGAACCGGGGAGAGCTTGCCGATTTCTTCTTCGTGCAGCGTTTGCGGATCGAACAGGGAAAGAACCGCTTGATAAAAAGTCGCCGGGTACTGCGGTTGTCCCTTTTGGGAAACGTGTGAATAGGAGAGTGTCAGATGTCGGTCGGCCCGGGTTGCCAAGCGATAGAAGAATTGCATTTCTTCCTGAAATTGCGATTCGCGAACATCCAGCCGGACGCCGAGTTCAATCCATTGGCGTCTTTCCTGTTCGCTGTAGAAGGGTTGGCGATCCGAGTTTTGCGGGAAGGAACCTTCATGCAGCCCGGTGATAAACAGATACGAAGTGCGCAGGTGGCGGGCGTCGCTGGCGGGGAGAATCATCACTTCCCCCGGTTTTGCCCGTGACGCAGGAATGGTCTGCGAATGAAACAGGTCTTCAATCCAGTTTGTGAACTGAGCCAGCGAGACTTTTTTCGGCTTTTCGTGATCGGCTGTTTGTTCGGCTGTTTGCCCGGCCGTTTCTTCAAGGAGTCGATCCTGAAACCGAGCCGCTTCCCGGAGCATTCCCGCGATCAAATCCCACTGTTCCGGTAGAGGGAGTGTCCGTGTGAGTGAAGGATCCTGTTCTTTTTTGGAGTTCTTTCCGAAAAGCAGTTCGCGGCTGCAGCCAAGCAGGTTCATGACGTGATCGTAACAGGTACGGGATTGATGGAGACCTGCAAGTCGTTTCTGCAGTTCCCGTAATGTTTCGCTGGCCAGGGCGTAATCGCGGGAGCTTAAGCGATCGTAATCACTTTGCTGATGCCGGGAGGCTCGGGATTCGAGCAGGCGAAGAATCTCTTTCTGACCAGATTGCACATTCAAGGAACGAACCGCGTTCAGGCAAATGCGCGTTCGGTATTCGATCGCCTTGAATCCGGGAAGCGAAAGATTCAGATGGCGCAGCACGGTTTTCATCGTCGGAAATGACCAGTTTTCCAATTCAAAACGAAGCAGCGTGACAAGCGAGCGGGCCAGGGGAAGCGTGGCGACGGTTTTTGAACCGGCCAGGTAGAAAGGGATTCCTGCATCGTTCCAGATTTCTTCGATCAGGTTCTGTTGTGAATCCAGATCGCGGGAGGTGACCAGAATTTCCTCGGCGGGGGTTCCTGCGAGCAGTAACTGTTTGACCCGTCTGGCGGTCTCGCGAATTTCCGCCCGTGGCCCCAACGCGGAAAAACAGGAGATTCCAGCTGACTGTTCGGCGGGAACCAGTTTTCTGGCGTTCTGAAAGAGTGCTTTTCTGATGGTTTCGATCCCGGGGGGAACCGTTTTCCCGGGTGAGGGTTTCAAAACGGTTTGGCGCACCTGAAAATTGCCAGTCAATCGATTCAACGTGGCAGCCGCGGCGGCAGGTTTTGCGAAAAGATCCTTGCGTTTGTCGTCTGCGTCTGTCGGGAGCGTGACCAACATCGCCTCGGCATGCGATGCGAGCAGACTCAACACTTCGTACTGGGTGCTTGTGAAGTCGGTGAAGCCGTCCACAACGACCATTTTCAATTCCGGGAAGGCGCTCCAGTTTCCTTCGGCCAGCACCGAACGAGCCCGCCAGAATCGGCCTTGTGCATCGTAGCGATCCCATTGATGCAGTTTCTGCTGATAGGCGTCATAAATTTGATGCAGTTCCCGATCTTTGGGCGTCGCTTCCTTTTTCTGCAACGCCTCGGCAAGATCCGCGGGCCATGTTTCGTCTCTTTTCAATTCGGAAATGAATGACGAAACCAGTTTTACAAAGCCGGCCGTATCACCAATCCGCGAGAAGTAGTTCAGCTGCCCCTGTTCCCTGAGCTTGCGAATGATTGATTCGATCAGCATCCGGCGTTGTGCGGGGTTGGGCATCGAGGCTGTCAAACCGCTGCGTTGGACAACCTGCTCGGCAAATTGATCGAACGTCATCACGCCGGGCGACCAGACGCAGGGAAGATCCTTGCCCGGTAATTGCTTCAATACCGCCTGCCCGGCTCGATGAGTCGGCGTGATCCAGAGCGTGGTGCCGAGCTTGCCGTCCAGGTTGGATTGTCGAATTGCGGATCGGTACTGTTTCAGGCAGTAGGCCGTTTTCCCGGTTCCCGCTATTCCGGTCACAATTTCCACGATGAATCATCCTTTCCGGCGTTGAATCGTCCTGAATGGTGGGTGCGGCTTCATGCACGTACGGCTGATACGGCACACACTGTTGATATGGCACACATTGTTGATATGGCACACATGGTTGACACCGCACACGTGGCTGAGTTCGCTGACATGGGTGAGTTCGCTGACATGGCTGAATCGTCCTGCGCGCTGACATCATACCATTTAGGGGGAGCGGCGGGAATCAAGCAGAGTTGCGATGCGGTGGTGTGTCGACGGCATACGCTTCGACTTCAAACGGATTATCCCGGTATGCATCTTTCCCCCGTATCCAGAGCAGTCCCGACAGAAAGAAGTAAGCGGGGACGAAGAAGATTCCCCAGCGTTCGTATTGCCTGACGTGAACGCGTTCGTGATCCCGACTGATATCGAGGGCGGTTTCGGATCGCCCCAGAACAACGTGTCCGATTGTGATCGCGATGGCATCGACCGGAGTCAACTGGAGTAACCATTTGGCCAAACCGCCGTGAAACTCCAGAACATTCCCGCTCCGCTTTGCCTTGCCTCCGGTCATGCAGGAGCCCAGCCCGATGCACAACCCGACAACCGACCAGGGCGCGGCCCACACCATTTTCAGAATACCAGAGATCGCTTTCGGCATGTTCATGTTATTTCCCGAGATGATTGCCCGTCATTATACACATACCGTTATTATCCTATAATTCGCATCCCGCACTTATGCGTCTTATGTGCATGTTAATGTCATTGCTGTCCAGCAGATGACAGCCAGCAGGGCGGCAGCAGATGCGGGGACGATTTGTGTGAGGACATGATCCATCAGGTCGGTGCCCGTCGTCATGGCGCTCAGAACAGTTGTGTCTGAAATAGGGGAACACTGGTCTCCAAAGACAGCTCCATTGAGCACGGTGGCAAAACAGATCATCAGAAAAGTTTTTTCGTCCGTCAATGATTCCGCCTGCGCGATTGAAACGGCAAGGGGAAACGCCAGCGGAAAAGCCACCGCGTAAGTTCCCCAGCTGGTGCCTGTTGAAAAGGCGATGCCAATCGTGACAAGAAACAGAAGAGCGGGTAGCGACCAATAGGGAACGCTGTTTCCCAACAGTTCAACCAGGTACGTTCCGCCACCAATTGATTGGGTGATTCCTCCCAACGTGATGGCGAACATCAGGATGACCGAGGCGAGAACGACACTTTTGAGCCCCTCACCGATGCCAGCAATCAGTTCGTGAAGTTTCATGCCTCTGGATAACGCCATCAGAGCGGTGAGAATCAATGCGGCTGCAAAGCCCCAGCGAACCTGTGGAGTTCCGGTAAGAATGAAGCTGCCGATGATGACCGCGATCAGCAGGAACAGCGGCAAGGTGAATTCGATTGAACAGGGGCGGTAATGCTGCGGGACTTCGTGCATGTCTGCGTTGCCGAGTGAAAGCGGCATGCTGCCTGCCCGATCCAACAGGCCGGTTGTTCGCGCCCGTTCGATCGCCTGTTGAAACCGACGACCGAGGAACGGAGCCCGATCGAGCGAAAGAAGCAATGTTCCGGTGACAGCAAAAATGGCGTAAAAACTGAAGGGGACAGAAGCGAAAAAGAAGTTGATGCGATCTGTCTCAGTCGCCAGATACGCAATCCCCGGCAGGAAAAGAAGCGCCTGGATATATCCGGGCCAGGCGTTGAAGGCGAGCAGACAGGCAATCGGCGAGGCAGTGGAATCGACAATGTACGACAACTCCTCATGACTGACCCGCTGTTGATCGGCAATCGGCTTGACGGTTGTCCCGACAAGAACCGTGCTGATGGTGCCGCCCTGAAAAAAGAGCACGCCCAAAGTCCAGGCAACCAGTTTGGCCGAACGGGGGCCGCGAACGAATTTCCGAGTCACCATTTGAGCGAAGGCGACAGCAGCACCGGTTTTCGCCCAAAGTCCCATCAATCCCCCGAGCAGCCAGAGAT
>JALTOP010000206.1 GCA_027000105.1 Planctomycetaceae bacterium
GTTTAGTGATGATTAGACAATGAAGAAATGACGAAATGCAACAATAATGGGTTACCCCCGGCATCTGCAGCCGAAATTATCCAATCTCCGGATACGAAACGCAACAAGAGACACGAACGGAATCTCGCTCAACAGAAGATTCCACATCGATGGCATGGACGCAACAACAGGAAAACCTGACGCAGAAACCGATAACAGGACTCAAAAGCGGAAACCGACAGCCTCGAAAGCGATCGTATCCCGAGAATGACTGCAAGAAGATGTCCGCGAAGGCTCCAGGTTCCCGAAACGGAGCCTCACCCGGATTACTGCCACCTCAATGCAGGCTTATTGCCAGCTTACTGTCAGCACGGCAGGCGGAATTCAATTTGAATTCGAGGCGTCTTTCACCGATTTTTCATGCTGTGCCTTCGAGACTTCCGGATTCGGAGTCACGTCAGCATCGATTTGCCCGCTGACCCACTTCACCGCTTCGACAACAGAATCAAGGAATATCCTGTTTGCCCAGGTCTCGGGGCGATGCCCCAGGTTGTTGTAGTAGATGCGGCCATTTCCCCACATCCTCGCCCATGCGACCGGCACATGATAGGGCCGCTTCACTTTCGACTTCGCCATATTGATGCTCATCAGAACATGGACATTTTCAGGCACCCAGTTATCGTATTCGTAAATTTCGTCTTTCCATTCAAATTCTTTTCCGAACGGCTTCATCGCGGGGAAATCCGGATCGTGAACAGTGATGGCAACGGTTCCGTTTGCGGTCCAGGGGTGTGCCTTGAATGTTCCGCCGATCAATTCACGGTACCACTGATGCTTCGGATCCTTTGTGCGGTAGGTATCTGTCGCAGAGTGAAAACCGATCAAGCCATGCCCTTTCTGCTTCAGCCAGGTGTTGACGAAGTAGTCTTTGGCCCGATCGGAAATCGGAAGCACTCCTGTCGTGTAGAGCATGACAACATCGTACTTTTTCAGATTTTCAGGCGTGAAATCAGCCTCGCAGTTCTGAGTGCAATGAACTTCAAAAACGCCACTTTGCTGTCCAAGTTGTATCATTGAAACTTCTGCGGGAGACAATTTCTCCCTGGCACGCGTTACAGAACCGTGCCGATAGCCCCGACTTTCGGTAATAAACAGAACTTTCACCTTCCGTGCATTCGTGGCGAAAAGTGAATGCGGAAGCAACCCGAGACAGATCAGTGCAAGGCTCGCCAGTATTGTTCTTCGAATCATTTTTCTCTCCTGCAGAAATTAACAGCTGATATCGCATCGCATAATCATATCCCAATACTCCCAGGCATGCCAGCTTCACGCATTTCACCTGTTTTTATGATCTACCACTGATTACCCGGTGATTACCCGGGTGAGACCGGAAAAAATTGAATCCAGCTGTTGTCACTGAACTTTGGCGGCAAACTCTTGTCAAACATATTGGAATTTTCCTGAAATTCTGTTATCATTCCCGCAGACGATCTGTGACATGTTTGGTTGCGAGACTCCAGAGAGACCGATAGAATCGCTGAACCTGTTACCTTATCGAAGAATTGTAGGGAGTGCAGGCTCGCCGGGAATGGTAGCGCGATCAGTCAGCAACTGGCGTCCCGTTTCTTGCAACCCGGAGCAGACCGGGACTGGATAGATAGCCGAAGTGGCGGAATGGCAGACGCGCCGGATTCAAAATCCGGTGAGGGTAAACCTCGTGTGGGTTCGAGTCCCACCTTCGGTATTTCTGTTTGATTATCGCAGTCAGCCAATTGACGCAGCCGGCAAGCTGGTTCGTCCGGTGTCGATTTTTGCGAAATCGCGGTCTCTCTTTTCGAGAACCGCTCCTGCATTGTCCGGGGGTTCTCTGCACTTCATAAGATTGCTTCGGCAGACTCCGATATTTATCCGCAATTTAACAGCCTGACCAATTCTGCCCTTCCAGGCATTCTCCCCGCCTTCGTCGAGTTCCTCTGCATTGATCACTTCTGCATCGGTTTCTTCTGCATCGAGCGCTTCTGCACTGTCTGCTGATAACGGCTCCTGATAACGGTCGCCGAATAACTATTCGAGTCAATTCAACGTCGCTGCCAATGGCTGACCCAAGATCGTGGGATTCGAAAAATGTCCGTACGGCGCATCAACCAGCATCGCTTCATTCTGACTATGCTTACCGGGCCGAAGGATGGTAAACGGGGGATCAACTCGCCATAATTCGTGAAAAAACCGGAGAATAGACAGCATGGACGAAGCCCAAGCCCAAAAAGAGATCGATCAACTCCGTGAAGAAATAAATCGGCATAACAGGCTTTACTATACGGAGGCAAAGCCGATTATTTCAGACCTGGAATACGATCGATTGATGAAAAAGCTGATCGATCTGGAGGAACAGTATCCTCAGTTGCGAACTCCCGATAGTCCCAGCCAGAAGGTGGGAGGAGAACCGATCGAGGGGTTCCGGACCGTTCGGCATCGCATCCCCATGCTTTCCATTGATAATGTTTACGAGAAACAGGGAATTCGCCATTTCGATGAACGGAATCGCAAACTTCTCGGTGTGAGCAATATCGATTACACATTGGAGTATAAAATTGATGGCGTTGCATTAGCCGCCATTTATGAGCAGGGAAAATTGACTCTCGCATTGACACGGGGTGACGGGCGTGAGGGAGACGATATCACACACAATGCCCGCACCGTTCGCGGCATCCCATTGGTTCTTCAGGGAGATTACCCCCCTGTTCTTGAAGTCCGCGGCGAGGCATACATTGCCAATTCCGATTTTGCCCTACTGCAAGCCGAGCAAAAGCAGCAGGGGGAGGCCGTATTCGCCAATCCGAGAAACAGCACCGCCGGCGCGCTCAAACTACTCGATCCCAGGCTTTGCGCCAAAAGAAAAGTACGCTTCGTGGCCCACGGACTCGGATACGTCGAAAATCTGAAGGCAGAAACACATTTCGAGTTTATTCAGCAACTGAAACAGTTCGGGATCCCGGTAACGCCCGGTATCCGTCTGTGCCATGGAATTGATGAGGTACTGCATCATGCTGAAGAAATGATGGAACAGTTGCATGAACTTGATCTCGAAATCGATGGTCTGGTTGTCAAAGTCAATCACTTCTCCCTTCAGGAAAAACTGGGGGCAACCAGCAAATCGCCCCGTTGGGTGATCGCCTACAAATGGGAACGTTACGAAGCAACCACCCAAGTCAGGAATATCCATGTTCAAGTGGGAAAAACAGGGACGCTCACACCGGTTGCCGATCTGGAACCGGTACAAATTGCCGGAACAACGGTTTCGCGCTCCAGTCTGCACAACAGGGACGAAATGCAAAGACTCGGCATAAAAATTGGCGATTGGGTCGTTGTTGAAAAAGCGGGAAAAATCATCCCTCATGTTTTGCGGGTTGTAATGGAAAAAAGAAAGGGAACCGAGCGGGATTTCCATTTCCCCGAAGTCTGTCCGATTTGCCAAACTCCCGTCGAACAGGATGAAGGTGGGGTATATATCCGCTGTCCGAATCTGGAATGTCCCGCCCGTCTGAAAGAGACAATCCGTTTCTTCGCCTCCCGATCGGCAATGGACATCGAGGGCCTCGGCAGTAAACTGGTGGAACAGTTGGTGGATTCGGGGCTGGTTAAAAACCTGGCCGACCTTTACCGCCTGTCTGAAAAAAAAGAACAGCTGTTATCCATGGAACGAATGGGAGAAAAATCGGTGGATAACCTGCTCCGGGCAATCGAGAAATCAAAAAATAGACCACTTTGGCGATTGCTGACAGGACTGAATATCCGTCATGTCGGAACAAGCAATGCCCGTATCCTGGCCGACAGGTTTCGCTCTCTGGAGGAACTTCAGCAACAAAGCGAACAGTCACTGGCCGAAGTAGAGGAAATCGGCCCGGTTATCGCCCACTCGGTCCATCATTTCATGAATTCCCCCTATGGGCGAAACATGATCCAATCACTTGAAGAGGTGGGAGTCAATCCAACTCCCCCTCTCCAGGAATCCAACGAACAGGATTTGCCAGAAACGAAACCACTCGCCGGTAAGTCTTTTGTGGTCACCGGAACACTTAAGCGGTTCACGAGGTTGGAAATTCAGGAATTGATTCATCAATTGGGAGGGAAGGCCTCCAGCAGTGTCTCCTCCAGGACAGACTATCTGATCGCTGGTGAAAACGCCGGAAGCAAACTGCAAAAAGCTGAAAAACTCGGCATACCCGTCCTTTCTGAAGAAGAGTTCCAGTTGATGCTCCAAAATCAGGCGTAGCAAAACCAGATGCGACTTATATTCTGTATTTTTTTCATTTTCTCCATTTTCGCTTGATATCCCATCGCCCCTATGTTAGATATCTGGTTGTTGTCTTGATAAAAGACTGTGTCCGGAGTCCAAACAGGCCCCATTTTGGACTCGGCTATCCAAGAAAGCGGGCCGATTTATTGCCTTATTTAACAGGGAGAAACAACGATGCGTACAATGTTAGGATTACTGGCTGCAACAATGATGTTTGCCACTGTTGCCGACCAGGCAGAAGCGAGACGATGTCGAGTTCGAAGAGTACGACACGTGTGCTGCCGTGTTGTCTACTGCGTTACTGACTGCTGCAAGCCAAAATGTTGCAAGCCAAAATGTTGCAAACCAAAATGCTGCAAACCAAAATGCTGCAAACCAAAATGCTGCAAGCCAAAATGCTGCAAGCCAAAATGCTGCAAGCCAAAATGCTGTGCACCAAAAAGCTGCTGTGCACCCAAAAGCTGTTGTGCACCTCACGGCGATGGTCACGCCCACAAGGATGTAAAAGACGCACCAAAGCCAAAGGCTAAAAAGCCAGCTGCCAAACCTGCAGTCAAAGCAGCTCCAAAACCAAAGGCTGCCAAACCAGCACCTAAAAAAGCTGCTAAATAGTTGATTATTGGCAACTGAGCATCACTTTTAACTGCTGCTCATTGAGAGATTTGTGAAGAAGGGGGAGTTCATCACGCTCCTCCTTCTTTTTTTATTGCGCAACCTCTCCAGTAACAGGAATACAAAAGTAGCGTAGGTCAGGCTCCCGCCTGACGTGTTACGTTTGCCATGATCGGTATCGTTGTGGTTGATTTCATGGTGATGATACCGTCGCCCTCACCGAAAATGAAACGGTTACAATTCATGTACTGCAAAGCTACGCAACAAGATGTATGCGCCATGCGGGTTCCCTCTTTATTGAAGTAAAATAATAAATTGGATGCACATGGCGCGTCCATCTTGTGCCTCTCGGCACCCAGCCACTAAAGTGGCTAAGACACCCGCGGTGGTTAGAAGATGAAGTACACGCTACTCGTCATTGCTTCTGCTTCCTCAAGCAACGCTTTGAGTCCTTCAACAAACATTGTGACATCAACATTGTCGTGAACAGTGTTTC
>JALTOP010000207.1 GCA_027000105.1 Planctomycetaceae bacterium
CAACCCGACACCCGGTGTTGAATGGCGGGTCGCGGCAATAATCTTATTGACTTTCTTGCCGGGCAATTCTCCTCCTTCTCCCGGCTTGGCTCCCTGTGATATCTTGATTTGCAGTTCATCTGCATTTGTCAAATACCAGCTGGTCACGCCAAATCGGCCAGAGGCAATCTGCTTGATCGCAGAGCGTTTTGAATCGCCGTTTTCCATCGGTTTGAAGCGGGTGTAATCTTCACCACCTTCGCCGGTGTTGCTTTTTCCTTTCATACGATTCATGGCAATTGCGATTGCCTCATGGGACTCGGCTGAAATCGAACCGTAACTCATCGCTCCGGTGCAAAATCGCTTCAGAATTTCGCTGGCCGGTTCCACTTCTTCCAGCGGAATCGGCTCGCATTTTTTGTATCTCAGAAGCCCGCGCAGATGACAATTTCGCGTCGATTCCTCATCAGCCAATCTGGCAAACTCGTCATACGCCTTCTGACTGCCAGAACGGGCGGCTTCCTGAACCTTGGCGATCGTGTAAGGGTTCCAGGCATGTTTTTCGCCTTTTTTCCGCCAGGCAAACAGACCCATGTTTTCCAGTAAAGGCAACCGATTTTCGTCCCGCTCGGGGTAGCCCAGAGAATGACGACGCAGGTTTTCTTCCGCCAGAATTTCGAGTGTCACTCCTTTAATACGACTGGCCGTGCCGACGAAGCAACGATCGATCACGTCGCTGTTCAAACCGACGGCTTCAAAAATTTGTGCCCCTTTGTAACTGGCCAGTGTCGATATCCCCATTTTCGCAAAGACCTTGAGCATCCCCTTGGCAACGCCTTTGCGGTAGCCGGCGACGATCGATTCTTCGCACCAGTCTCCCTCCAGTTCCCCATTGCGCAATGCCTGCTGAACAGCTGCAAAAGCCATGTACGGGTTGATCGCATCGGCTCCATAACCGGTCAGCAAACAGAAGTGGTGCACTTCCCTCGCCTCGCCCGATTCCAGCACAATCCCGATGCGTGTGCGCAGTTCGTTCTTGACCAAATGATGATGAAGCGCCCCCGTTGCCATCAGGGAACTCATCGCAACGCGATCTTCGCTCATCTGGCGATCCGAAAGAATCACCAGCGAATAACCGTCCGCAATCGCCTGTGCCCCTTCCTGGCAAATCCGATCCAGAGCCGCCTTCATTCCTGCCGCACCTTCCTGCCGCGGATAGGTGATATCAATCGTTTTCGTTTTCCAACCACGATGATCCAGATGCTTCAGAGCGGAAAGTTCATGATTTGTCAGAATCGGATGAGGCACCGCCAAACGGTGACAATCCTTCGGGCTTTCTTCGAGCAAATTCCCTTCCGGTCCGATAAAGCACTCCAGCGACATAATCACTTCCTCGCGAATCGAATCGATCGCGGGGTTTGTCACCTGAGCGAAAAGCTGCTTGAAGTAATCGTACAGCATCCGTGGCTTCTCGCTCAAACAGGCAAGCGCGGTATCATCACCCATCGAGCCGACCGGATCCCGTTTCTGTTCGATCAACGGTAGCAGCATGAACTGCAATGTTTCGGTGGTGTATCCGAAGGCCTGCATTTTACGAAGCAGGTCGTCATCATCCTCGGCATCCCGGGGAATCTCCGCTGCGGGGAGTTCTCCCAACGTGATACGCTGTTCCTGCAACCACTGTTGATAAGGTTTGCGGTTGACAATTTCGTGTTTGAGCTCTTCATCATCGATAATGCGGCCCTGTTCAAAATCGACCAGAAACATTTTGCCCGGTTGCAAACGCCCTTTCGATTTCACATTCGCGGGATCGATATCAACCACGCCGACTTCACTCGCCATGACAACGCGATCATCGTGTGTCACATAATAACGGGACGGTCTGAGCCCGTTACGATCGAGCACCGCACCGATATAATGTCCGTTTGTGAAAGAGATCGAAGCCGGCCCATCCCACGGTTCCTGCATGGCGGAGTGGAATTCGTAAAATGCCCGTTTATCTTCAGGCATGGAATGGTGATTCTGCCACGCTTCGGGAATCATCATCATGACCGCTTCAGGAAGCGAACGCCCGGCCATCAGCAAAAACTCCAGCGCGTTGTCAAAAACACCGGAATCGGAACAGTGTTCCTCGACAATCGGCATCAATTTCTGCAGGTCTTCACCGAATAGTTCACTTTGCATCACTCCCTGACGGGCATGAATCCAGTTTTTGTTGCCACGCAGCGTATTGATTTCGCCGTTATGTGCCATGAATCGGCACGGTTGGGCACGATCCCAACTGGGCATCGTATTGGTTGAAAAACGGGAATGCACCATCGCCAGGTGTGTTTTATATTTCGGATTCTGCAAATCTTTGTAAAACGGCATCACCTGATGCGGTGTCATCATTCCTTTATAGATGATCACTTCCGTAGAAAGCGAACAAATGTAAAACAGCAGCGCCTCAGGGTGTTCTTCAGCAACACGCAGTCGGTGACTGGCCACCTTTCGGATTACGAACAACTGGCGTTCAAATGCTTTCTGATCCAGCCCGTCAGCGGCAGCGACAATTAACATTTCCATGTAAGGCATGCAGGCGCGGGCCGTGGGACCGATATCGGCTGCATCCGCGTCAACCGGCAAAACCCGCCAGCCGATCAGCTTCTGGCCCTGCTCTGCAATTAAATCATTGACAACCTGCTTGCAATGTTCTCGACGGCTTTGATCCTGGGGCAGAAAGACAATCCCCGCACCGTACAAACCGGACTTGGGCAGTTCGACCCCCAGTTCCTGCGGGATCACTTCGCGCAAAAATTCATCGGGAATCGCGGTCAGGATTCCGGCTCCATCGCCGGTGTTTTCTTCGCACCCACACGCACCACGGTGTTCCATCTGTCGGTTGATCTGATCAGCGTCCTCAACAATTTGATGCGAACGCTCCCCCTTCAAATGGGCGATAAAACCGACGCCACAGTTTTCATGTTCGTACTCGGGAGAATACAAATCATGAGCCAGTGGATAACCATCTTTGCGTATTGGATTACTCATACCATCTTCCCTCAAAACTTTTTCCGTCACTTTTTGAAATTCAGAACCCCGATTTCAAAACAACACATATCTGCGAATTCAGGCGATCCCGCCCGACTAATCAAATCGATTCATCAACCAACCGTTACGTCCCTTTACAACCCTCATTAATTACTACTCTCATCAATAGACCGCCACGGTTCACCTGGAAAATTCGCGTCTCTGTCAGGCTGGAAAGCCCGAACGAGCTTGTCTTCCGGGTGTTCAAAACCATTCAGGCAGAAACTGGACAGGAAACTGTCTCGATGTGACTCTTCTGAAGTGCGTCTATCAACTTGATCGCTGCCGGCGATAACTCGCGTCCCTTGCGATGGATGATGCCCAACGGCCTCACCCAGGAAGCTCCCTCAATCTCCAAAGCATGCAGGCGACCAGCTTTTGTTTCTTCAACAATCGTCGGTTTGGGCAACAACGCCGCCCCGGAACCGGACTCGACATCCCGCTTGACATACTCAACATTGTCGAATTCGTGAACGATCTCAACATGAACACCGGCTTCCCGAAACCAACGATCCGTCGCTTTGCGTATCTGCAAATTCGGGCTGAACCCGACACACCGAACCCGATTCAGATCGACCGGCTTGATGGAATTTTTACCAAACCACGGATGCCTCTTTCCCACCCCGACAACCATTGGCTGATCCTGCCAATGCACACAGGTGAATTCTTTTCCTGATTTCGGAAAAGAAACCAGCCCCAATTCATCCTGCTCCTGCTCCACCCGGCGGTAAACTTCATCCGGGTGGACATAATCAACCAGAATCTCGACCTCTGGGTATTCACTCTGGAATTTCCCGATGATTTCATTGATGTGCAACAGTCCGACCGAATAGATCGCAGCCACACGAACCCGACCGCTGACCCGATCTCCCATGCTCCGGATTTTATCTTCCAATTCGTGAAATGTCGCCAGTAGATCGCGAGTTCCTTCAAAATAAACCTTTCCCGCCGCTGTCAACTCGAACGGCCTTTTCGACCGATCCACCAAACGGACACCAAGCTGCTTCTCCTGCAATTGCACCGCCTGGCTCACTGCGGACTGCGAAACATGCAGATGATCCGCCGCCCGGGAAAAGCTGCGAAACTCAACCGCATCGCAAAACATTTCCAAATAACGCAAGTGCATGAAACTACCCTGAACAGAACAGCATAAATATAATTAATAATATGAATGCAATAACATCAGAAAACTGAGGGGTCGATTATCCAATCCCCAGAAGAAATGTCAACCCGCAGGCGTTGCTGAAAACAAATGTATTCATGTGGACACTTTTTTGGGTGTCATGCTGTAATCGTGTTCTTCAAAACAGAACAATCGGCGGACTTCCCAATCTGGCAGAAATGCCGTAACCTGTATTCTGCAAAAGAGATAGGACTACTGACCGTCATGAGAAGCAGATTAGCAGAGGTTTTTCTCAGCAGGTGGTTGTTTTTTGAGCTCTTCTTCGAACAGCTGAATCAGTTTTTTCAGGGCGGCGTCTTTGGGGCCGGGGAGCATCGCGCCTGATGCCTGGCGATGTCCGCCGCCGCCAAGTTGTTCCGCGATCGGAGTGACATCGAAGTCGACTCGTGAACGCAAACTGACCTTATATTTTCGATTCGGTTGCTGCACCAGAATGAAAGCTGCCCGTATTCCTGCAATTGTCATGCACTGATTGACCAGATTTTCCGTATCAGCCGGGTGCGCTTTCGACCTGGCGAAATCGGATTGTGTCACATAAGTGTAAGCAAGCTGCCCCTGACAGGCTGTTGCCACCCGTTGAAGAACGATGCCTGAAAGATGCAATCGGGGAACAGCTGCCTGTTCGTATAACAGCGTGTATAACTCAGCAGGATTGGCCCCGGCGTCGATCAAATTGGCAATCGTCCGCATGGTTTTCGATGTTGTCGAAGGAAAGCGAAACCAGCCGGTATCGGTTGCGATCGCGGCATACAGGCAACTGGCTGCTCGGGAACTGGGGGTGTGATCGATCGCCTGCATGAAGTCGTAAATCAGGCATCCTGTTGCAGGTGAGGAAGTGTCCTTGAACTGCGTGGCGTTCAAATCATCGGAGCTGACATGATGGTCGATCACAACCTTTTGCGTTGTCGATTTCTGCATCACGTTGCCGACTTCACCAAGCTGCCCCCAGGCGCTGGTATCAAGCACGATATGCACATCACATTCCAGTATCGCCTGTTTCAAGGCGGGGGCATCGTGAACTGATTTGATTTCCTGTTCCGGATCAAGAAATTGCAAATGGGCAGGCGTTGCACCGGGGTTGATAATCTGAACCGTTTTCCCCAGCGAACGCAGCAGTAGCGCCATCCCCAACTCTGAACCCAACGCATCGGCATCCGGGCGAACATGACTGGTTAACACAAATCGATCCCGCTGATCGATTATTTCTTTGAGTGGAGACCAGTCAATCGGCATTCAAACAACCCTGGATAATGTGATGCAATCAGTTTCGTTCTGTTTCGTTCAGTTTTGCTCAATCGTCTTCGCAAGGCATCCCTCAATGCAATCGCTCAAACTTGCAAACGCTTAAAAATACCCTCTCCCGGTACGACAGTTACGTTCCCGGAAACCGCTACCTACTTATTGGGAACCGTACCGCTACTGTTGCATTTCCGTTCCTGTCTGTTCGAGGTTGGCTACAGTATACGCATTGAGCAGGTTCAAGTGATTCCATGTTAGTGTCGTGAGAACTACCGGTAAGTAAAATAGCGAACAGAACAGCAAGGCACGGGCCGTTTTTCTGGTTTCGTTCAACAGAAATCGAACGGAATACGCAATATACGCCAGGCCAAACAGCAATGTCGTCCAGAAAAAGAGCGTTCCGGTCATGCCGAATTGTTGGGGGAGCAGACTGACAGGAAGCAGGATGATCGCGTAAGTAACGGCTAAAAAACCGGTGACATACCTTTTCGGGATTCCGTTGGGAAGCATCCACAAGCCTGCTTGGGTGTACTGTTCCCGGTACATCCAGGCGATAGCAAAAAAGTGGGGGAACTGCCACAGAAACATCAGCGAAAACAGCCAGAACGCGTCCCAGCCAAGCGGCTGTCCGGACGCCGCCCACCCCAACACCGGCGGGAAGGCACCGGGAACAGCTCCAATCGCGGTACAAAACGAAGTTCGCCGTTTCAGTGGCGTGTAAATCCCGACATACATAACGAGTGTGCAAAGCGTCAACAGCATGGTCGTCATATTGACAAACAGCATCAAATGAACTGCACCGTAAATGCCCGTCAATGCTGCGAAAACGAGTGCTTCGTGCGGCTTGATTCGACCGGCTGGCAATGGGCGATCTTTTGTGCGGGGCATCAATAAATCGGTTGAAATTTCGTACCACTGATTCAACGCGCAGGACGAAGCGGCGATCAGCCCGATACCAAACAGTGCATGGAACAACCGGAACCAGTCGACTTCATTTCGTGACCCCAGCAAATAGCCGACCGCAACGGTAATCAATACCATCACGGCAATTTTTGCTTTGGATAGCTCCATGTAATCCGCCACGCGAGTTTTCCATGTCACCTCGCTGGAAACGAATTCGTCTGATAGCGCAATTCCGTTTGATCCCGAGATGACCGTGGGAGTCGTCAAATGACTCACGAATTTACTCCTATTTGCTTATGCCTATTTGTTTATAAAAGTAGAGTCCGTTTCACGAACCATAATAAAAGTCTGCCTTGAATTCGACCGTAACAAGAGAGTTCGCGTTACACCTTTACGAATTGGCCTTCATTAAACGATGGACACGAAAAGAGCGAACGGTCAACACGGTTGCCGAGGCGACCAACAATAAACCGACAACCATGTGCGAAGTTCGCGATAGTACCTGCCCGGTCGAACCTTCAACAACCCTGATCCCGAATGCACCAAATTTGGTGGCATAAGTAACAAGACCGAGTGCGACCTGAATGGCGGTAAGTATAATCACGCTCCGCATCGCCGAACGGAGCCATTTCACTCTTGTTTTGACAACAAACACCAGCACCACGTGGACAGCGACCAAAGCCAGAATGCCAAAGCCGAGATGCTCATTCACCGGTGCTTTCATCTCACCCATCGGATGTCGAATAATACCGCCGAGCATATACTGGACAAGTAGAAAAATCAGATAAACAAACGATGCGTTGCGGGCAGCCTTCACCGGGCGGTTTTCCTCTTCCGGCTTCCATTGATTCCACGTCGTTGAAGAAACGGTCGCCGTCACGCAGACGAGCGAAAAGTACATCGCCGCGAACAGACCGTGCAGCATCGCCAAGCCGCGATCGTTCAATTCAACACGAAACCCTCCCAACACCCCTTGCGCGCAAACAGCCAGAAAAACGAGAATCCCCAAAACCCTTAACGATTTTTTTGAGCCTTTCAGCCAGGTCAACACCATCAAAAAAATTGAAGCCAGACCGGCCAGCGTCCCGGCCAAACGGTGTCCATGTTCCAGGAATTTTTTGACGCTCTCATGATTGGTGCTGATGTCATCAAGCAGCTTCAGCCACGGATAGCTGAACATTCCCTGACCGTCGGAGGTGGGCCAGTCGGGGAATGCCATCCCGGCTTCTTTGGTTGTCGTCAGTGCTCCCATAATAATGGGAAGCATCGCCACGACCGCGGTAATAATCGCCATGCGATGAATCCACGGATTGAGCGGCTGTTCTGTCTGGTTCATATTGATGGGTATCGTTTATTGGTATCGTCGTTGTTGATAACAGTAAGGAAAAGAAACGCCTCTTGACCGTACCGGAACGGGCAGGGCTTGCCTGATTTCATTCTTCCGCCTGTGGCCAGTAATCTTCTTCCGGACGGTCCGGAGAACTGTATTCGTAAGGGCCACGGTAAACGTTCGGTGTTTTTTCAAAATTCCCATGAGGTGGTGGCGAGGGGGCTTCCCATTCCAGGCCGTTTGCGTTCCACGGATTTTTCGGGGCCTTTTTCCCCCAGATCATGCTGCCAAAAAAGTTGTAAATCAGAATGAATTGTGCCAGGCCCATCAAAATGGCGGAGTAAGTCATAAACTGATTCAACGGCAGCAGGTGTTCCAGATATTCGTGCAAATAAGGATCCGCATACCGCCTGGGCATGCCCGCAATCCCGAGCATGTGCATCGGGAAGAAGGTGCCATTGAGCCCGATAAATGTCAGCACAAAATGGATCTGTCCCAGTTTGTCATTCATCATTCTGCCGAACATTTTCGGGAACCAGAAATGAATCGCCGCAAAAATGCCAAACAGCGTGGCTCCAAATAGTACGTAATGGAAATGAGCAACGATAAAATACGTATCGTGAATGTAGATATCGACGGGAACCGCCGCCATGAAGATACCGCTCAACCCGCCAACGATAAACATCGTCACAAAAGAAACCGAGTTGAGCGTCACCGTATTAAACTGCAAATGCCCCCCCCAGATCGTGCCAATCCAGTTGAAAACCTTGATCGCTGAAGGAAGCGCAATCATGATCGTTGCAACCATAAACGTCATTCCGAGGGCAGGGTTCATTCCCGAAATAAACATGTGATGCCCCCAGACGATAAAACCCAGCCCCGCAATGGTCGACATGGAATAGATCATCGGACGGTAACCAAAAACCGGTTTTCTGCACATGCAGGCGAGCATGTCGGAGATCATGCCCATCGCAGGAAGCAGCATGATGTAGACAGCCGGGTGAGAGTAGAACCAGAATAGATGCTGCCACAATAACGGTTGACCTCCCCCGACGGTCGGTTCCGCGTTGTTGATCACAAGACCGCCCGGGACGAAAAAGCACGTTCCCAATTCACGATCGGCTACCAGCATCAGCCCCGCTGCGGTCAGCACGGGCAACGCAAACGCCTGTAATACCGCGGTGATAAACATACCCCAAACCGTCAAAGGCATTCGGAAGAGCGTCATTCCCGGTGCCCGCATGTTGATAATGGTCGTCATGTAGTTGATCGATCCCATCATCGAGGAAAAACCGACAAACGTCACTCCGAGCAGCCATAATGTCTGCGCGAATCCGGAACCGGGGGCCGCCTCATACACCGCGGCGAGTACCGGATAGGATGTCCAACCCGCCGCCGGGCCTCCTTCGTAGAAGAAGCTCAAGCCGAAACAGATCGCCGCAGGCCACATGAACCAGTAGCTCATCATGTTCAACCTCGGAAACGCCATATCCGGCGCGCCGATCATCAGCGGGATCAGAAAGTTGCCGAACGCTCCTGCCAGGATCGGAATCACGACCAGAAAAATCATGACCGTAGCGTGCATCGTAAACAGCATCGTGTAAAACTCGGGAGAAATTTGCCCTCCCGTCTCTGCAAAAACTTCTGCACTGACCCAAGGCATCTGACTCCACGGAAACGCAAGTTGCCAGCGAATCGCCAGTGCCAGCAATCCGCCAATCAACATCATGATCAACGTGGAAATCAAAAACTGAATTCCGATCACTTTATGATCAGTTGAAAAAACATATTTGGTAATCCACCAGCGATTATCCACGTGCATGGCGTGGGAGTGATCGTCAGAAGAGGAAAGCGTCGCAGTACTCACGAATTTATTGCCTTACAGTTTTATCAGCAAAGTAGTTATACGGAACACAAAAAGTGTGTTTCATTAGTTGATTGGAAAGTATTTTTTGGCCACTGTGTGGCTATTTCTCTGTGGCTATTTCCGATCTGTGATCTATCACCTATTTCTTTTTCGCATAGCCATCATCATATTGTTCCTGATGAAGTTTCTTCATGTATTGTTCATATTCTTCGGGGGGATGAGCGATCAGTTTCGCTCCCATTTTGTAATGTCCCCAGCCGCACAGCTCAGCACAGACCAGCGGATATTCGCCCGGCTTTTTCGCTTCAAACCAGACAGGTATAACCAGTCCCGGCACTGCATCCTGTTTCACGCGTAATGTCGGCAAAAAGAAGGAATGTTGCACGTCCAGTGATCTCAAATAGATTCGTACTGGTGTTCCAGCCGGGATGTGCAATTCGTTGACGCTGTACATGTCGCCCGGTTGCGGTTTCTTTTCCAACTTTTTACCCGGTTCAGGGTAACGAATCCGCCATTCGAACTGACGGGCGGAAACTTCTGCAACAATGTTGGTTTGCGCTTTCTCGGGAGAAGCCGAATCGATACGGAATTCCGCCCAGACTCTCATCTGATAAAACGCGATGAAAAGCAGAATCGCCCCCGGAATAATCGTCCAGATCAACTCCAGTTTGTGATTACCATGTGAATGCCAGGCCCGTTTCTCTTTTGGCCGCCCCGAAGCGGTCCAGATGGCGTAAAGCAGAGCAATTTGCGTGCCGATGAAAACGATCACGCAAATAATCAGGATCAAATAAAACAGATGATCGATTTCCGCTCCGATCGGCGAATCGGAAACACCATCACCCGGAAATCCCCAGTTCCAGCGAGGCGTGAACGCACTGACAATCAGAGCCAGAACCGGCCAGATCAGAAAAAACAGAAACCAACAAAGGCGTTTCACATCTTTCTCCAGAAACTCAACGTATATTACAGGAGCAAATTTGTAATAACAGGAACAAATTTTTCGACACAGGTTGCACGGCAGGACGTCTGTTTGCCGGGGTTATTCATAAGGGATCGTCATCACGTAATTGACGATATCCCAGATTTGTTCGTCTGTCAGTCCTTTGCCGCCGAAGACCGGCATCGGGCTTCCTTTAATGCCGGCGTAAATTCTGCGGTATATGTCAATCGGGCGTCTGCCGCCGCGGTAAATGTCCTGTGTTAAATCGCGCGGTTTGGTCGGGTTGCCCCAGGTATCGTACAAACCGGGTTGTTCATATTCGGAGCCGTCCGGCTTTTTTTGGATTTGACGGGTCTGAAAGCCATCCCCCTTCCCTGCCTCACCATGACAGGCTGCACATTGTGCAGTCTTGCCCAGATAGAGCAAACGCCCATTTTCAACCGAAGATTTGGAAGGATCAGCCGCGGACGGCCCTTGGGGATCGGTTCTTGGAACCGAAGGCAAAAGAACATTTCCCTCCCCTTTTATCTGCTCCCACTCATCTGCAACGTCCAACAAGCCGAATTGATCGATTTCACGATAATCCCCTTTCAGAAATTCTTCCCAGTCCGCCCTGAATTCTTCGATTACCTTCTGTTTTTCTGCTGCGTCTTTGATATCCGCCAACTCGTCATCTAAAGCAGATTGTGAAAAATCGATACCAACTTCCACATCCAGTTTCTGTTCAGCCACGCCGCGAAGTGTCAGATATTTCACGTACTCGACGATCAAATCCAATTCTTCGTCAGCAAGCATTTTGAAGGATGCCATGTACGTACCCGGTATCCCTTCGACGATAATATGTTTCAAATCTGCGGTAGAAACTTTATCTTGCGGACCGGTTGAGGTGAATTTGAAAATCCCCTTGCGGTAATCGCGCGGCCGGGGTGTCATCGTTTTTGCAGTTGGCCCGTTGCCATCACCACTGACGCCATGACAATGCATACAGTGCTGATTATACAACTCCCGCCCTTGTTCAAGTTTGGAATTCGGATTGATCGCAATCTGTAGCCCCGCATCGATCAGTTCAATTTCAGGCAACTTCTTGTCAACGGTCAGCAATCCGGTTTCAGAATCGAAATTGACAACCCGCAGTTCGGAAAGAGGATCAAAGGGATTCGGCTTCCCTTGTTCAATCGCTTCGGCTGCAAAATCAAAAGCCTCCTCCGGATCGAATAAAAACTCCACCGGTTGACCAGGGTTAATTTCAATGTCGGTCTCCCCGTTTGAGGAAGATTCCAGTTTCAGTTGACTCTGTTTTCGGTCATCGGAAACTTTGACGACCTCTCCAGGTATTCCCCCGCGATCAACCGGCATGAAGGCGGGAATTCGTGGCTGAGCGGGGGTGCCGAACGCTCTGAGCAGCGATTGTTTCACGGCTTCGGCTGCCTCAGGAAACAGCTTGTTCGTTTCCTCACTGTAAACGAACTCACTCTCCACGCTTTCACAGCCACTGAGCAAAACAGCCAGCGACAGGCAAAGCGGAATCGCCAATCTCAATGAAATTTTTCTCATCAAACGATACACAAAACATTTCCCTGAAATAACAAACACGGCGTAAAAGTATGATTCGATCTCCGGATACAACCAATCTCCCCTGATAATCATCGCTCCAGCGGGACAACATCAGTAATCGCGATTGGCAATCGCGGCGAATTCAACCAGTTACCAACCATTTAGGCCGTGAACACAATAACGAAGAGTGCACAGACGATTAGTTGAATCCGGAGTGTCCCCATTATGTCGGTGAACAGAACAGAGCACCCATGGAAATTGCCCATTGTCCCGCCTGCCGCGATGAGTTCAAGTCGCAGAAGGTGCCCACGGGGAAGAATGCGACAATTTGGTATCAATTACTGCCGAAATTTATCACTTACCGATGCAAAAATTACTGAACACGCGATCAAGGAGGTCATCCGTGTAAACGTGTCCCAGAATAAGTCCCAGTTCATGCAGTGTGCCGCGAAGTTCTTCTGCGATCAGTTCATCTCCGGCGGCAGCTTGCAGCAGTTCGATCGCTGTTTCCAGATGCGTTTTTGCCCGCAAAAGGGAATCTTTACATCGTGAAGCGGTGGAAGCGAGAATTTCCGATCGTGCTCCCTCCGTGTTCAAACGATCCAGTAGCCCGCGACGAAAATCATCCAGCCCCCTGCCCGTTTCCGCACTGACGCCGTCAGACAAAAAAGTTTCACGACAGAGATCGGAGTGAAGCTCATCGGAAGCGAGGTCAATTTTCGTCATCAATCGCACCACGGGCAATCCCTGTTCGAGCAATTCTCTGAACCGCACAGAATCCTGTTCTGCTTCCGCTTCGGAAAGGTTGGAAGCCGTACACCAGATGATCAGTTCTGCGTTTTCGTATTCTTCTTCTCGCAAATGCTGTGCGGATTGCCCGATCGTTTCGGTGACATCCCGCTCCCAGCCTGCGGTGTCATGGAAGGCGATCTCGGTGCCGTTCCAGTTGACATTCTTGATCAGATAGTCGGTTGTCGTTCCTTCAATTTCCGAAACAATCGCGTTGGCCTGCGTCAATAGATTGAACAGCGTACTCTTGCCCGCATTGGGGAGTCCCGCCAAAACAACGCGATGCTGCACCGTGTTGATCATTCTTTCCTGTGCCGCGACGGCAAGCCGATCCAGTTCACCCAGCAATTTTTGCAGTCGATGACAAAATTCCATTCGGTCGATGAACTCGATATCTTCCTCAACAAAATCGAGTCCCGCTTCGAGATCGGCCAGATCGTCGAGAAGTTGATCGCGCATTTTTCGCATCCGGGGTGAAATTCCTCCTGCCAGTTGCGTCAAGGCCTGATCGAGATCGTTATCTGAATTGGCATCGATCACGCCCAGAACCGCTTCAGCCTGCACGAGCGAAATGCGTCCCGACAAAAAAGAGCGCAACGTAAACTCTCCCGGTCCCGCCGGTCTGGCACCAAGTTGAAATAACTGTTCAAGAATCGCTTCCAGCAGGGGAGGCGAACCGATTGTATGAATTTCCGCACTCGGTTCTCCGGTATAACTGCGCGATGTCGGCCAGACGAGGAGCTTCATCGGTAACAACGCTTCTGAATTTTGAAGTGGATAATCGAGTTCAATCATCCGGGCGGAAACGGGATCGATTTCGGGCGGGGATTCTACCGCCGACAAAAAAGAACGCAACAGCTTGAGCAGTTGCGGGCCGCTGAGCCGAATAATCCCCCGCGCAGCCGCCCCGCGTGCAGAGGCAATCGCTGCAATGGTCTGCTCCGGAGAATTTGTTTTCGAACCGTACATGGATCCAGAATACCGATCAGGATATCGACCAAGCTGCAGCCGCAAGGTCTGTTGAGACGCACCTTTGACAAGCACACCGCTGACAAGCACACCACGGACAGGCGTGCCGCATGGAGCCCATTGCGTTTTTGGGCATTTCATCCCCGAAAAACGCTGAATAACGTACAACATCAAATCTGATGTTTGACATCAGTCAATTTCGGGGATCGGATCATTTTTTCCGATCGGCTTGCCTTCCCAGACCACATTTCCCATTTCATCGACCGTCAAAATCCGATGAGCGGATCCCGGTGCCGGTTTCGCACTTTTGGCAGGAAGATATTTTTTCAATTTTGCAATGACCGATGCGTACTCCGGTTTGCCGGCCAGGTTATGCCATTCGTTGGCATCGTTTTTCATATCGTACAATTCCTGCGAACCGTCCGCGTACCGAATGTATCGCCATCGTTCAGTGCGCAAGCCGTGGTTGTCGTGGTTATGTGTTGTTATCGCGGGCCATTCTCTGCATGCGTTCGCATCGCAAAGTTGTGGTTTCAAGCTGTGTCCTTCCAGGTCTTTCTTTTCAGGCAACCCGAGTAAATCGATCAGCGTCGGGTAGATATCAAGAAGTTCCGCAGGACGCACACATCGTTGATTGGCTCTCACTCCCGGCCCTGCAAAAATAAGAGGGACACGGGTTGAACGATCCCAAAGGCTGTTTTTTCCGGTGATTTCCTTTTCCCCCAAATGCCAGCCGTGATCAGACCACAAAACGATGATTGTATCGTCGGTATGACCGCTACGTTCCAGAGCATCGAGAACCCGCCCGACTTGCGAATCGACAAAACTGGTACTCGCCAGGTAAGAGCGAACCAGATTTTGCCATTGATTGTTTTCGATCAGAAATTTGAGTCGCGGTTCCGGCAGTTTCCAGTGAAGATACCAGGAAAAGCGGGGAGTATCGGAGCGATCATTTTTCAGAATGGGTGGCAGAACGGAATCATTTTCCGGGTAAAGATCAAACCATTTCTGTGTTGCATAGCAGGGGACGTGCGGAAGAAAAAAGCCGACGGACAAAAAGAACGGTTCTTCCAACCCCTTGTCCAACTGTCCCACAGCCCAACTGGCGACTTTCCAGTCTCCTTTGTCTTTGTCTTTATGCGGAAAGACGCCCCAATCCACCAACGGATGCCCACTCGGTGTTTTGACCAACGGTTTTTTCGGCCGCGCTCCGACAGTGGCGGGAGTGCCAATCACGTCGAATTCGCGATCTTTCTTTCGTCGTCCGTATCCTCCGTGATAGATTTTTCCGGTCGTGTAATTTCGGTAACCGAACTTGCTGAGATATTGTGGCAGCGTCACAATATCTTTGAGGGAGTCCACATCGCGAATCCAGGGGGCGAGACCGTAAATTCCCGTTGTGTCGGGGCGTTTGCCCGTCATCAAACTTGTGCGGGACGGATTGCAAAGAGGCGATTGGCAGTGGGCATTCAGAAACAGGGTTCCCCGTTCGGCGAGCTTGTCGATATTCGGTGTTTGAATCAACGGATGCCCACCCAAACAGCCGATCCAGTCGTTCTGGTCATCAATCGCAATGAAAAGAATATTCGGTTTCTCGGCAGCCTGAATAAAAACTGACTGCAGCATCAACACCAGCAGACCACTTATTAAAACATGTTTTAAAACGTATCGTAACATCAAACATCACCTGTTTAGCTTTATCGAAAATAGCTTTATCGAAAATACGTCCTGATCCCGTGACCGTAAACGATTTTCCAGGAACGAGTACAAGCCCGAGTTGTTCCACCTCTGTTCTGCCACGGTTCCGTCAGTATGACAGAACCGGCCGGAAATAATCAATCGAGTCCCGATGCTATTTTGAATCATTGTCCATCATTGCCCATTCGGTCGCGGCAAGTCGATCACGTCAAGAAGATGGCAGCCGAGCGGAACATGCAACGCGAACTGTTTCGAACAGCTTCATCAGTTGTCATGGACACGAAACGATGGAGGAACTGTCACATCCAACTCGATCTGCAAAGCAGGCTCTACGCCCTGACCCTGCACTGTATCCGATTGCAGAACTGCGCCAATTGGGATAGTCTGGCGACTGTCCGGTTTGTTTTGATTTCAGCGAGTCCGCTTTCAGAGAGAGTCTGTTCCATGTCTATCGAACGGAAAAAGTATCAGGTGGATGTTCTTGTTTGCGGGGGAGGTTGCGCGGGAATCGTTGCAGCGATTGCGGCCTCTCGCAACAACGCAAAAACATTGCTGCTGGAAAGAGCGGGGTTCTCCGGGGGGATTATTACGACAGTCGGGCTTCCTTATTTCGATGGCATTGCGGAGAAAAAAACCGGGCGAATTGTTGTGCGTGGTATCCCGTTCGAATTACTGTTGAAAATGGGACGCACCTCGCCCAACGCCACGCATATCAAGCCGCATAACCCAACAATCAACTCGACCGAACGGTTCAAGGTACTTGCCGACCAACTCCTGGAATCTCACGGGGAACAGATTCAGGTGCTGTATCATACAACCGCTTGTGAAGTCCGAACAAAAAACAGCCGGGTTTCCAAAGTTTTTGCTGCCAACAAGGATGGCCTGATCGAGATTGAAGCGAAGCAGGTCATCGATTGCACAGGCGACGGAGATATTGCAGCCTGGGCTGAGGTTCCCATCGAAAAAACAGAACCACTGATGCCGATGACCTTGCACTTTCGCATCGGAAATGTTCGCCAAAATCCTGAATTGAGGACAAAGGCCCGCGAAGCGCTTGTCCACGCGGAAAAGGCAGGAAAGCTACCCATGTTTTATGGGCCGGGTATCATCTTCTGTTTTGCCAAAGACGAGGCCTACATTCACGCCGTGCGGGTTTCCGGCGATGCCACCAATGCGGAAGACCTCTCCCGTGCCGAAGTTCAGGGACGTTCCGATGCCTGGACAATGTTCGAAGCCTGGAAAAATTCAGTCCCTGGTTTTGAGGACTCCTACTTCATCAGTTGCGGCCCTTATATCGGCATTCGGGAAACAAGACGCCTGGTCGGTCAATATGTGCTGACAGAACAGGATATCAAATCTCGAAAGAGTTTCGACGATGCCATTGCAACCGGTTGCTGGTACATGGATCGCCACCCCAATCATACGACAATCGGAACCGCCAACGATGCGGGAACCGGCTATCAACCCGCTCCTTACGATATCCCCTATCGTGCTCTGGTTGCCCGAAAAGTGGATAATCTGCTTGTCGCGGGCCGATGTCATTCCGCAACCGCCGCCGCTGCAAGTTCCACACGCGTCACCGTTACCGCGATGGCTATGGGACAAGCCGCAGGAACAGCCGCCGCGATGGCAGTCAAATCGAATACATCAGTCGCGGCGCTAGATGGAGTAGACGTCCGAGAACAACTGACCGCTCAGGGAGCTGGGCCGTTCACACAAGGTTGACAAGGCTAACAGGATGCTGATCGCCTCCTCTTCTGTTGTTGTATGCTTCTGTTGTCTGTTGTTGTCTCTCGTCTCTCATTTTGCGAGTCCTCCTTATGTTGCTTGGTTATAACACGAACGGCTTTGCCTTCCATTCGCTTCCATCAGCCCTGGAAATCATTGCAGAGACAGGTTACCGAAGTGTTGCCATTACGTTGGATGTCCATCATCTGAACCCCTTTTCCTCTCATCTGGAGCAGGAACTCGAACAGGTTCGAAAATTGCTTACCGACTTGAAGCTGAACTGTGTTATCGAAACAGGCAGCCGTTTTCTGCTCGATCCTCGTCACAAACACCAACCGACGCTTCTCTCTCCAACAGAATCGTCACGCCTGAAACGAATCGACTTCTACCGTCGCTGTATCGATATCGCCAGCGCACTGAGCGCGAAAACAATTTCGCTTTGGTCAGGAACCGCTTTGGATGGTGCGTCTCAAGACGAATTGTTGAACAGGTTGTGCGACGGCTTGGAGCAGGTCTGTCGATATGCGGAAGAAACAGAAACAGAAGTCGCATTCGAGCCGGAACCGGGGATGCTGATCGATACCATGGCGAGTTGGGAGGAACTGTCGCGGCGATTCGATCATCCCCTGTTCGGGTTGACCATCGACATCGGGCATCTGCAATGTCTGGAAGCGGACCCCATTTCGGCCATTCTTCGCCAGTCGGGCCAAAAAGTCTGGAACATCCATATCGAAGATATGCGCCAAGGTGTGCATGACCACCTTCGTTTTGGAGAGGGAGAAATAGATTTTCCCGCCGTCATGCAAGCATTGAGACAAATCGGGTATTCGCAAGGAGTGCATGTCGAATTGAGCAGGCACGCCCACATGGCTCCGCAGGTTGCGCAGGAATCGTTCCGTTTTTTGCAGAACCTTGTTGAGTCTTATTGAGTGAGACCGACTGCGGAGTCCTTTTTCGTCTTATCTTTCATCTCATCGAGCCAGTCCGACCAGATTTCGAGTTTTCGTTTGCTTGAATCGCTGGCAATCATTTTCGGCTGTCGATTTTCCGGAACCGTTTTCCGCAGCGCATCCAGAACCGCCAGGCGAACATCGGCTGCGGGCTCGGTCCAACCGATCCGGATCAAATGTTCGACCAACTCCTGTTTCTGAAGTTCTCCTATAATGTGGACAACTTCTCTGCGAGTGTTGGCATCCGGAGAATAGCTCAGCTTCAGCAGTTCGTTGATTCCCTGTTCGTCGCCCAATCTTGCCAATCCGGCGATGACGAGCAATTCCGTTTCCCGGTTGACCGTCCCGAGCAATGAACGCAGGCCGGTCTGTTGTCCGTTCTGCCCATCCTTGAAGCCATCGATCACCAGCGGGTTCTGGCAGTAGCCACAGGCTAGAATAGCCGCCTTCTGGACAGACGCGTTTCGCTCCTGCAGCAACGGAAGCAGAAATGGTGCGAGTTGTCGCACGCGTTGTTTTTGCACATACTGACAGCCGAGTATTCTC